>CAYXJM010000566.1:0-2112 GCA_964465455.1 uncultured Klebsiella sp. | reverse complement strand
TCGATCATGCGCAGCAGCAGGCGGTTGGCCTCCTCGCGCAGCGCCGTGTCGCGCTTGCCGAATTCGACGCACAGCGAGCCCATCGGGCAGCCGCTGTGCGCGACCGCGTCACCGTCGCAGGCGAGGCTGTCGAGCATGCTCAGGATGCGCTCGCGCGCCGTGGGCCGGGTCTCGGCGCGCTGCGCGATGCCGGCCATGTGCGCGCGGTGCTGCTCGATGACGGCGGCGGCGATGTCCTCCTTGGTCTTGAAGTAGTAGTAGACGTTGCCCACCGGCACGCCGGACTCGCGCGCGATGTCGGCGAGGCTGGTCTCGCCGTAGCCGCGGCGATGGAACAGGTCCCGTGCGGCATCGACGAGGCGTTCACGCTTGTCACTGTGCCTGGCGGCGCTCATGGCGGCTTTCCGTGTGTTTCACGGCTCCGACTATCGCCCCGCGGCGGGATTAAGTCAAGCAACTGACTAAGACCAATTTTGCATAATGCCCGAATCCGCCATGCCGGGCGGTTATTGCGCGAAGCAGGCGTCGGAGCGGACGGGTGGCCGGTCCACGGGGTCTCAGGTCTCGAGCGGCATGCCGTGCGCCGGCAGCGGGTTGCCGTCGAGTTCGGCGCGCTCGCCGTGCAGGCGCAGGCGGCCCTCGGCGTAGAGGCGCGCCGCCAGCGGATAGATCCGGTGCTCGCGTTCGAGCACGCGCGCCGCCAGTGACTGCGGCGTGTCGCCGGGCAGCACCGGTACCCGCGCCTGCAGGATCGCGGGGCCGCCGTCCAGGTCCTCGGTGACGAAGTGCACGGTGGCGCCGTGCTCGGCATCGCCCGCCTCGAGCGCGCGCTGGTGCGTGTGCAGCCCGGGGTAGCGCGGCAGCAGGGAAGGGTGGATGTTCAGCAGCCGCCCGGCGTAGTGGCGCACGAAGCCCGCCGTCAGGATGCGCATGAAGCCTGCCAGGATGACCAGGTCCGGCGCGTGCGCGTCGATGCGCCGTGCGAGCTCGGCGTCGAAGTCCTCGCGGCTCGCGAAGTCCGTGTGGTCGAGGACCTCGGTCGCGATCCCCGCGGCGCGCGCGCGCTCGAGCCCGTGCGCGCCGGGGCGGTTGCTGATCACCGCGGCGACGATGCAGGGGTAGGACGGGTCGCCGCAGGCCTCGATGAAGGCCTGCAGGTTGCTGCCGCTGCCCGAGACCAGCACGACCAGGCGACACGGCCGGGTCGACGGGCGCGTGCCCTCAGCAGCCAAGCATGCGCACCTGTTCGCCGCCCGCGCCGACCGCCTCGACGTGCCCGATCCGCCAGGCCGTCTCGCCCGCGGCCGTGAGCGCGGCGATCGCCGCGGCGCACTGGGCTTCGGGCACGCAGACCACCATGCCCACGCCGCAGTTGAAGGTGCGGTACATCTCCATGCGCGCCACCTTGCCGGCTTGCGCGAGCCAGCGGAACAGCGCCGGCTCCTGCCAGCTGGCGGTGTCGATCACCGCCGCGCAGCCGGCGGGCAGCACGCGCGGGATGTTCTCCAGCAGCCCGCCGCCGGTGATGTGCGCCAGCGCGTTCACCTGGCACTGTCCGATCAGCGCCAGCAGCGGCTTCACGTAGATGCGCGTGGGCGCCATCAGCGCCTGGCCGAGCGGGCGGCCATCGAGGTCGGCGCCGAGGTCGGCGCCGCTCACTTCGAGGATCTTGCGGATCAGCGAGTAGCCGTTGGAGTGCGCGCCGCTCGAGGCCAGCGCGACCAGCGCGTCGCCGGGCGCCACGCGGCTGCCGTCGATGATGCGGCTCTTCTCGACCACGCCGACGCAGAAGCCCGCGAGGTCGTAGTCCTCGCCCTCGTACATGCCGGGCATCTCGGCGGTCTCGCCGCCGACCAGCGCGCAGCCCGCCTGCTCGCAGCCCGCGCCGATGCCCGCGATCACCTGCGTCGCCACGTCGACGTTGAGCCGGCCGGTGGCGTAGTAGTCGAGGAAGAACAGCGGCTCGGCGCCGGCGACCACGAGGTCGTTGACGCACATTGCGACCAGGTCGATGCCGATGCTGTCGTGTATGCCGAGCTGCATCGCGAGCCTGAGCTTCGTGCCCACGCCGTCCGTGCCCGATACCAGCACCGGCTCGCGGTAGCGCGCGGG
>CAYXJM010000565.1:0-2121 GCA_964465455.1 uncultured Klebsiella sp. | reverse complement strand
CTCGCCGCGATCGCGTAGCGCCGTCCCGGCCCACGCCGGCGTGAGCTCCGCTCGCTCCTCGCCGGTCAACACAATCGCCGAGGCAACACTACACTAGCTCGAGGGACTGCTCCGATCGGGCGCGGCCTGGCCCTGCGACCGGACTGGTTGCCCGGCGTGCAAGCGCCTCCACTCGCTCGGCGATGTCCCGTAGCGACCCCGGAATACGCTGCTGAAGTGGGACATATCGGTAAATCCGCAATCCAGCGCGATAGCGCAGATCGCACGTCGGCTGCCAAAGTCCTGCTCGAGCGCGAACCGCGCGCGCTGCAGGCGCCGTTCGCGCACAAGCTGCGAGAAGGTGCTTCCGGTGGCGCTCATCAGTGTATGCAGATAACGCGCCGACATGCCGCACGCTGCCGCGGCGAAAGTCACGTCGAGACCTGGATCATCGATGTGCGTCTCTACGAATTCGAGCAGGCGCTGTCGGCGTACCTCATTGCGCCGCATAGCGACCTCTATGCGCGCACCTGTCGCTTCGTGGTCGGCTGCGAGCCCCGCAACCAGTTGCACCAGGGCATCCGCAAGTCCCGCGCCCTGCCTTCCGCCAATTTCGTTGCGCCGTTGCCACAGCGAAACAATGAAATTCCTGAGCACAAGTGCGTATCCGCTGCCCGCCGGGATCGGGACCGCCAGCCCTGTGTGCGGATCCGCCACGTGAGTTCCGAGCCGGCGTTTCGGTATGCGCACGTTGAGCAGCCGCGAACCGGGCTCGAGACTGCGCCAGTGCGGCCTGTGACTGTCCAGAATCACCATCGATCCGGCATCGGCGCGGAACTCGTGCTCACACTGCCCGACACGAAAGCCCCCGCGCAACTGCAACGGCAGATACCACGCGTCGGGCGCCTGCACGCTCGGTCGCGCGACGGACATGTCCTGCGCCACTGTCGAGTGGATCTCCGCGAACTCGATGTCGCCCAGGTACCAGCTGCGATACCGGGCACGAAAGGGCTGCGTGGCCGCATCGACGCTGACGGCCACACCGGGATAGCGCCGACGCAGGAATCCCTGCCATCGCGCCGCGTCGGTCCACTCGCCACCACTCGATTCTCCGGCCATCGCCTGCACGCCTACATAGTCTTGCAGCCCGATACCGTATCCGACACGCCGTCAGCGTGTCGACGTTTTCGGTTCGATTCGCGCCAGCGAAATCCCGAACCCACAACGCGCCGCGGTGCCGAGCACGAATTCCTGGTAACGACCAAAGTGTCCACCGAGGTGCTCGTCGATCTCGGCCTGGCTGTAGTCGAGCGCGTGCTGACAGGCCACATCGCAGGCCGTCGCCCGGGCCAGCGCCGACTCGGCGTCGTCGACGTCGAAATAGACGTTCATGACCCCTTCGCCGTGGCGGGCGAGAAACGCCGACACGGCGCTGTTCTGCTCACGTCCTGGCAACGGCGCGCAGAGTTCGATACCGACGTTCCACGCAATCGATACGCCGATGCCGAACGGCTCACCGGTCCAGTGGGCGTCCTGGAAATCCGCCCCGAGCAGGTCCCGGTAATAGCGTTTGGCGGGCTCGAGCTCGCGCACCGCCACGATGATCCGGTTGACTCCCCTGACGCTCATTCGCTACTCCTCCCTCCGTTGTTCGGCTCAGGCGGCCCCGACCGACCGCTCTGATCATGTTACGTCCAGCCGGGCACCGCCGCTTGTCCAGGAGCGAACGGACCGTATTGCAGATGTGCACAGCGAGAGGAGTCGCGATGGCGGTTGCGTATCGGCGAGGTGCCGCACGCCGTCGCGCTGCGTCATCGGCACGGCGGCAACTGCTCGATGAACCCACACCCGCTTCCCGGGCCTGCTACAGTGCATCGGTGGATTCCGGCGGGGAGCGCGGCGTGCAGGAGATCATCGAAGGCGTGGTGCGCGACATCGGGCGCGTGCTGCTCGGCAAGGACCGGCAGATCCGCCTGGCGCTGTGTGCGCTGTTCTCGCGCGGACACCTGCTGATCGAGGATCTGCCCGGCATGGGCAAGACCACGCTCTCGCACGCGCTCGCCCGTGCGCTCGGGCTCGGCTTCACCCGCGTGCAGTTCACCAGCGACATGCTGCCCGGCGACATCCTCGGCGTGTCGGTGT
>CAYXJM010000564.1:0-2126 GCA_964465455.1 uncultured Klebsiella sp. | reverse complement strand
CGGCGCGCCCACCGCCGGCACCGCGGCGAGCAGCGCGGCGTGCATCACCCAGCGCATGTTCGCGTCGCTGTGGCCGCGCCGCTGCAGCCAGCCAGCGCCCACGGCGCCGAAAAAAGTGCCCAGCGTGCCGGCGATCATGTACACCAGCCCCAGCGCGGCGCCGGCCTCGGCCTTCGCCATGCCGTGGCTGCGCGCGAGCATCTCGGGGTACCACGCGATGCTGCCGTAGCCGATCACCGACATCATCGAGATCCCGAGGATCAGCCCGCCGTAGAGGCGCCCTTCCCCGCGCAGCCGCGCGGTCACCGCCGCGAAGGGCAAGGGCTCGCCCGCCTCGCCGGCCAGGCGCTGGCGCGGCGGTTCGCGCACCAGCGCGAGCAGCGCCACCACGACGAAGCCGGCCAAGCCCACGGTGATGAACGTGGCCTGCCACGGACGCACGTCCGCGAGCAGCGCGATGTGCGAGAGATCGACGCCGCTGAAGAACTCGTAGAGGAAGCCGCCCACCATGTACGAGGCGCCGGTGCCCAGCGTGATGCCCATCGCGAACACCGAGGTGGCCCAGCGCAGGCGCGCGGGCGGAAAGTAGTCGCTCATGAGCGAGTAGGCCGCCGGCGACAGCGTGGCCTCGCCGACGCCCACGCCCACGCGCACCAGGAACAGGCTGCCGAAGCTGCGCGCCACGCCGCACAGCGCCGTCATCAGGCTCCAGAAGCCGACGCCCACGATGATGATCCAGCGCCGGCTGAAGCGGTCCGCGAGCCAGCCGATCGGCACGCCGAGCACGATGTAGAACAGCGTGAAGGCCCAGCCGTGCAGCAGGCTGAACTGGAAGTCGCTGATCGCGAATTCCTGCCGGATCGGCGCCACCAGGATCGCCAGCACGTTGCGGTCGACGAAGGACAGGATGTAGGCCGCGAGGAGCACGCCCAGCACGTAGTTGGCCTGCCGTGACGGCGGGTAGGGATGGCTCACGCGGCTGTTCTCCCGCTCGTGACGGTGTTGTCGGAAAGCACTCCGGTTCAGCCCGCGATCATAGCAACCGGCACGCCCGCGCGCGCCCCGCTACACTGGCAACCCCAACGCTGCTCGCGCCAGGAGGTCTGCCGTGGCTTTCACCTCGCATCCGCTGTGGCTCGCGGGCTTTCGCCCGTTCTTCGCGCTCGCCTGCCTGGCGGGCATGTTGTTCCCGTTGGCGTGGACGCTGATCTACGGCGGCCTGCTGCCGGCCCCGGCGGGGCGCTTCACGCCGGTGCAGTGGCACGCGCACGAGATGTTCTTCGGCTTCGGCTGGGCCGTGCTCGGCGGCTTCCTGCTCACCGCGACCAAGAACTGGGTGAGCGTTCGCGGCTACCACGGTCCGGCGCTGATGTGGCTCGCCGGCGCCTGGGTGTTCGAGCGGATCGGCATGAGCGCCGGCGACGGCTGGCCGCTGCCGCTGTTCCTGCTCTCGAACCTGCTGTTCCTGGGCAGCATCGTGGTGATGCTGATGTGGACGCTGGTCCGCTACCGCGAGCGCGACAGCTACCGCGACAACGTCTTCTTCCTGCTGGTGCTGCCGGCCTTCCTGGTCGCGAAGACCTTGCTGCTGCACGGCGATCATTTCGCCGCCGGGTACGGCATGGCGCTCGGGCTGTTCCGCATGGCCTTCCTGGTGATGCTGGAGCGCACGCTGACGCAGTTCATGCGCGGCAACTTCCAGGTCGACATCCTGCGCCGGCCGCTGCTCGACAATGCCATCAAGCTGCTGGGGCTGTTGCTGGTGATCGAGTTCGCGCTGCCGTCCGCGCTCGCGGCCGCCGCCGCGGTGCTGCTCGCACTGCTGCTCGCCGCGCGCTTCCTGTTCTGGAAGCCGCTGCTCGCGCTGCGGCGCATCGACATCGGCATCATGTACATCGGCTACCTGTTGATCGTCGCGCAGCTCGCGGTGCAGGCGCTGGGGCGGCTCGAGGCGCCGGGATGGACCGGGTCGGTCTCGGTGCACCTGTTCAGCTTCGGCGTGATGGGCACGATCATCCCGGCGATGCTGATCCGCATCAGCAAGGGACACACCGGCCGCAAGGTGAGCTTCGACGCGATGGATCGCGCCGTGCTCTACCTGATGCTCGCGGCGCTGGCGCTGCGCA
>CAYXJM010000563.1:0-2128 GCA_964465455.1 uncultured Klebsiella sp. | reverse complement strand
CCGAGATGGAGCGCTGGCGCGACATGAACCGCCGCGAGGCGCGGCCGACGCACCAGTACACGCTGGAAGAGTACGGCTTCACCGAGGAAGGCCTTGCCCGGACTTTCCGCGAGTACCGCGAGCGCTACATCCTGCCGCGCCGCGCGCGCTGAGCACGACACTGCGCCGGCGCGGGACGTCCCGTTTTCGACGCGGCGTCCGCTTTGTGCGCGTTCCGGGCGTGGCGCACTGCGGCCGGATCGCGTAAAGTTGCCGGCCGCAGCCAGCGGCCGCAGCGCAATCACCCACCTCCCGCAGACGGAATACGGCACATGACGGAACAGAAGGCGACCAACGTTCATTGGCACGAAGGCGAGATCCAGCGCGAGCACCGCCACCAGCTGCTGAAGCAGCAGGGCGCGACGCTGTGGTTCACCGGCCTCTCGGGCAGCGGCAAGAGCACCGTCGCGGTGGCGCTGGAAGAGGCGCTGTACCTGCGCGGCAAGCTCGCCTACCGCCTCGACGGCGACAACATCCGCCTCGGCATCAACAAGAACCTCGGCTTCAGCGCGGACGACCGCAAGGAGAACATCCGCCGCATCGGCGAGGTGGCCAAGCTCTTCGTCGACTGCGGCGTGATCGTGCTCACCAGCTTCATCAGCCCCTACCGCGCCGACCGCGAGGTGGTGCGCAAGCTGCACGAGGCCTCCGGCATGCCCTTCATCGAGGTGCACGTGGACTGCGCCCTGGCGGAAGCCGAGAAGCGCGACCCGAAGGGCCTGTACAAGAAGGCCCGCGCCGGCGAGATCAAGAACTTCACCGGCATCGACGACCCCTACGAGGCGCCCGAGAAGCCCGAGATCCACCTGCACACCGACCGGATGACGCTGCAGCAGGAAGTCGACATGGTCCTGCACGAGCTCGAGAAGCGCGGCATCCTCTCGGCCTGACAACGGAGTAACGTCACGATGATCAAACCCCACGGTTCCGACGCGCTCGATCCGCGCTTCGTCTACGACACCGAGCGTCACCACGCCCTCACGAAGGAAGCCGAGTCGCTGCCCTCGCTGCTGCTGAATTCCGCCGCCGCGGCCAACGCGGTGATGCTGGGCGCCGGCTACTTCAACCCGCTGAAGGGCTACATGAACAAGGCCGACGCGCTGAGCGTGGCGGCGAAGCTGCACACCACGGCGGGGCTGTTCTGGCCGGTGCCGGTGCTGAACCTCACCAGCGATGCCGCGGCGATCCGCGGCGCGAAGCGCATCGCGCTGCGCGACCCGAACGTCGAGGGCAACCCGGTGCTGGCGATCCAGACCGTGGAGGCGATCGAGGAGTTCTCGGAAGCCGAGATCAGCCAGATGGCGGAGAAGATCTTCCGCACGCTGGATCCGAAGCACCCGGGTGTTGCCACGTTCACCAGCCTCGGGCGCGTCGCGGTCAGCGGCCCGATCGAGGTGCTGAACTTCAGCTACTTCCAGCAGGACTTCCCGGACACCTTCCGCACCGCGGTCGAGATCCGCAACGAGATGGCCGAGCGCGGCTGGCAGAAGGTCGTGGCCTTCCAGACCCGCAACCCCATGCACCGCGCCCACGAGGAGCTGTGCAAGATGGCGAAGGAGGGCGTCGGCGCCGACGGCATCCTGATCCACATGCTGCTCGGCAAGCTGAAGGCGGGCGACATCCCGGCCCACGTGCGCGACGCGGCGATCCGCAAGATGGTCGAGCTCTACTTCCCGGCCAACACCGTGATGATCACCGGCTACGGCTTCGACATGCTCTACGCCGGTCCGCGCGAGGCCGTGCTGCACGCGGTGTTCCGCCAGAACTGCGGCTGCACGCACCTGATCGTGGGCCGTGACCACGCGGGCGTGGGCAGCTACTACGGCGCCTTCGACGCGCAGACGGTCTTCGACGAGCAAGTGCCGGCCGGCGCGCTCCAGATCCAGATCTTCCGCGCCGACAACACGGCCTACTCGAAGAAGCTGAACCGCGTGGTGATGATGCGCGACGCCCCCGATCACACCGACGAGGACTTCGTGCAGCTCTCCGGCACCAAGGTGCGCGAGATGCTCGCGGCGGGCAAGGACCTGCCGGTCGAGTTCGCCCGCCCCGAGGTGGCCCGCATCCTGATGGGCTACTACCAGAGCGA
>CAYXJM010000562.1:0-2140 GCA_964465455.1 uncultured Klebsiella sp. | reverse complement strand
GCATCTGCTTCATCGGCGAGCGGCGCTTCGGCGACTTCCTGCGCCGCTACCTGCCCGCGCAACCGGGCGAGATGCGCAGCGTCGACGGCGAACTGCTCGGCGCGCACCACGGCCTGATGTACTACACGATGGGCCAGCGTCAGGGCCTCGGCATCGGCGGGCGCCGCGACCACGCCGAGGAACCCTGGTACGTGGTCGACAAGGACCTCGCGCGCAACGTGCTGGTCGTGGCCCAGGGCAGCGAGCACCCGGCGCTCTTCCACCGCGCGCTCGGCTGCGGCCAGCTGCACTGGATCGGCCCGCCGCCCGCCCAGGCGCCGCTCAGCCTGCACGCCAAGATCCGCTATCGCCAGGCCGACCAGGCCTGCACGCTGCACGCGGCGCCCGGCGGGCGCTGGCGCGTCGAGTTCGACCAACCGCAGCGCGCCGTGACGCCCGGCCAGTACGTGGTGTTCTACGACGGCGACTGCTGCCTCGGCGGCGGCGTCATCGAGGAGCGGTTCGCGTGAACGCGGACGACGCCGCGCGCGCGCAGGCCGTCGCGCTCGCCGCCGTGCTCGAGTGCGCGGTCCTGGTCGACCAGCTCGCGCGCACCGGCAGCGCGCCGGCCGAGGAGATGCGCGCGCTCACCGACAGCCTGTTCCGCGTCGAATGGGAGTCCGTCGACGAGGTCTTCGGCGGGCTGGGGAACCTCGCGCGCGGCCTGCAGCAGCTCGAGGCGCTGCTCGCGCGGGCCCCCGGCAGCGAACAGGGCAACGTGCTCCGCTACGCGATGGCGCTGCTGCACCTCGGCAAGCAGCTCGGCAGGGACCGCGAGCGCCTCGCGATCATCCGCTCGCGCCTGCAGCACACGGGGCTCAAGTCGGAGCACTTCGCGACCAGCTACGACGAGCTCGCCGCCAGCCTGGCGTCGATCTACCAGGACACCGTCAGCACCTACCGCTTCCGCATCCGCGTCGCCGGCAGCGCGCAGCACCTGCAGGACGAGCGCGTCGCGGCGCGCATCCGCGCCCTGCTGCTCGCGGGCGTGCGCGCCGCGGTGCTGTGGCGCTTCGTCGGCGGCAACCGGCTGGGACTGCTGCTCGGGCGCGGCCGGCTGCGCGAGGCCTGTCGCGCACTGCGTCGCGGGCCGTAGGTCGGGCTTGTGGGTCCGCTTTGTAGGTCCGCTTTCAAGCGGACAATGACAATGCGCGGATGAATCCGGACCCACGCCACAGAGCTTGCGTTATCATCCACCACGACACGCGCGCCGCGGCGCGCCGCATACAGGGAACACCATGCAGCTCAGCGAACTCAGCGCCATCTCCCCCCTCGACGGGCGCTACGGCGCCAAGACGGCCAGCCTGCGCCCCATCTTCAGCGAATTCGGCCTGATCCGCTTCCGCGTGCTGGTCGAGGTGCGCTGGCTGCAGCGCCTCGCCGCGCTGCCGGGCGTGCCGGAATTCGGCCCCTTCGACGCGGCGACCTCGGCCGCGCTCGATGCGCTCGCCTCCGGCTTCTCGCTGGCGGATGCCGAGCGCGTCAAGGCCATCGAGGCGACCACCAACCACGACGTGAAGGCCGTCGAGTACTTCCTGAAGGAGCGCATCGCCGGGATCCCGGGGGCCGCGGCGGGGCTCGAGTTCGTGCACTTCGCCTGCACCTCGGAGGACATCAACAACCTGAGCCACGCGCTGATGGTGCGCGAGGCGCGCGAGCAGGTCATGCTGCCCGCGATGGACCGCATCATCGAGGCGCTGGCCGCGATGGCCGAGGACTGGGCCGCGGTGCCGCTGCTCTCGCGCACGCACGGGCAGCCGGCGACGCCGTCGACGATGGGCAAGGAGATCGCCAACGTCGCCTACCGCCTGCACCGCCAGCGCAGCCAGGTCGCCGGCGTGCGCCTGCTCGGCAAGATCAACGGCGCGGTCGGCAACTACAACGCCCACCTCGCCGCCTACCCGGCGGTGGACTGGGAGGCGAACGCGCGCGAGTTCGTGGGCTCCCTCGGCCTCGCGTGGAACCCCTACACCACGCAGATCGAGCCGCACGACTGCCTCGCCGAGCTGTTCGCGGCGATCGCGCGCTTCAACACGATCCTGATCGATTTCGCGCGCGACGTCTGGGGCTACATCTCGATCGGCTACTTCCGCCAGCGCAC
>CAYXJM010000561.1:0-2150 GCA_964465455.1 uncultured Klebsiella sp. | reverse complement strand
CACCACGCCGAGGCGAATTGTCATCTGCGAACTCCGTCCGGATTTTGGGAGGCCTGCCTGTATTTCCGCACGCCCATGGTCTATTAATTGACGACCGCCGGACAACGATAGCAGAAGCCCGGCCGCTTGCTGAACGCGCCGCGACGCCGTCGCGCCAACCGCGGGAAAAGACCTAGGGCCATTATCGGGGATCCTCGCCATGGAACAGAGCTTGACCGGCCTCAAGGTCATGGTCATCGACGACAGCAAGACGATCCGCCGCACCGCCGAGACGCTGCTCGCCAAGGAGGGGTGCGAAGTGATCACCGCCGAGGACGGCTTCGACGCGCTGGCGAAGATCGCCGACCACCGGCCGGACATCGTCTTCGTCGACGTGATGATGCCGCGCCTCGACGGCTACCAGACCTGCGCGCTGATCAAGAACAACAGCGAGTTCCGCGCGATGCCGGTGATCATGCTCTCCAGCAAGGACGGCCTGTTCGACAAGGCCAAGGGGCGCATCGTCGGCTCCGACCAGTACCTCACCAAACCCTTCAGCCGCAACGAACTGATCGGGGCGATCCAGCAGCACGTCAGGGTGGGCGCTTGAGCGCGCCGGGCAGGAGGGAGTCGATGTCGCGCATTCTGATCGTCGACGACTCGCCGACGGAGAGCTTCAAGATCAGCGGCGTGCTGAAGCGCCACGGACACGAGGTGCTGGCCGCCGAATCGGGCGAGCAGGCGCTGCAGGTGGCGCGCGACAGCAAGCCCGACCTCATCCTGATGGACATCGTGATGCCGGGCCTGAACGGCTTCCAGGCCACCCGGCAGCTCACCCGCGACCCGGCGACTTCCGCCATCCCCGTGGTCATGCTGACCTCCAAGGGCCAGGAGGCCGACCGCATCTGGGGCGAGCGCCAGGGCGCGCGCGGCTACCTCGTCAAGCCGGTCGACGACTCGGTGCTCGTCGCCACGATCTCGCAGGTGCTGGCCGAGGCCAGCCGCTGACGCGGGGCCGCCATGCCTGCCGCCGCTCCGTTCGACCTGCTGCTGGAAATCGCCGCGCGCGCGCACGCCGACGGGGCCGAGGCGCGCCTGCGCATCCAGCCGCACTGGACCGGCGTGGGCTTCTCGGTGCTCGGGCAGCGCCTCGTCGCGCCGATGGGCTCGGTCACCGAGATCCTGATGGTGCCGCCGCTGACGCGCCTGCCGCGGGTGCAGCCCTGGGTCAGGGGCGTGGCGAACGTGCGCGGGCGGCTGCTGCCGGTGATCGGCCTCGCGGCGTTCCTCGGCGGGCGGGCCTCGCTGAACTGGCGCGAGCACCGCGTGCTGGTGCTCGGCGAGGCGGGCTTCGACTGCGCCGTGGTGGTCGACGAGGTGCAGGGGCTGAAGCACTTCACGGCCGAATCGTTCCGGGACGGCGCCGCGGGCGTCGCCGCCGGCCTCGCGCCCTTCGTCGACGGGGTCTACTCGGGGGCGGACGGCGACTGGGCCGCGTTCCGCCCCGAGGCGCTGGTCGGCGATCCGCGTTTCCTGGACGCGGCGCGCTAGCGCCGCCCGCGCCCCGGCGCGGTCATGCATTCACGAGGATGGGATATAGATGAACGCGAAGCAGAACGTGCCGGCCGCGGGCCAGCCGAACACCCGCGCGATGCTGGTGTGGGGAAGCATTCTCGTCGTGGCCGCGCTGGCCTTCGTCTGGAACCTCTACGTGATCATGCGCGACACCAGTCGCGACGCCGGCTACCGCGAGCTGGTCGGCAACCTGCGGGTGCTGTCGCAGCAGATCGAGGCCAACGCGCGCGAGGCCGTCGACGGCGACGCGGCCGCGTTCGCCAACCTCGAGCGCGCGCGCGCGGACTTCGACCGCACGCTGAACGACCTCGCCAACGGCACGGACCGCCTGCCGTCGCCGCGCGAACCGCTGGCCAGGGAACTCGCGCTGATCGAGGAGACGTGGGCGGCGGTCGACCCCGCGGCGGCGACGATCGTCGCCAGGAAGGAGAGCATCGAGTTCCTCAGCGCGACCTCGGCGACCCTCGCCGGCTCCATCGGGGAGGTGCAGAAGCGCACCGGGCGCATCGCCGAGAGCCTCGCCGGCAGCGGCGCGACGGTGCGCCAGGTCGCGCTCGCCGAGCGTCAGTCGTGGCTGGCAGAGCGCATCTCGCGCA
>CAYXJM010000560.1:0-2151 GCA_964465455.1 uncultured Klebsiella sp. | reverse complement strand
GCTGTCCGAGGGGCGCGGCCAGATCAGCGACGACGTGCGCAGCAAGCTCCAGGGTTACCTCGACAATTACGGCACAGGCATCGACGTCGTGAAGGTCACGATCCAGGAGGCCAAGCCGCCCGCACAGGTGAAGGCGGCGTTCGACGACGTCATCAAGGCCAAGGAAGACCAGGAGCGCCTGAAGAACGAGGCGAGCGCGTACGCGAACGGCATCGTGCCGGAGGCGCGCGGGCGCGCGCAGCGCATGCTCGAGGAGGCCGCCGCCTACCGCGGCAAGGTCGTCGCCGAGGCGCAGGGCGAGGCGCAGCGCTTCGAGAAGCTGCTCGCGGAATACCACAAGGCGCCCGAGGTCACGCGCGAGCGGCTCTACCTCGATGCCGTGCAGCGCGTGATGAGCGCGACCTCCAAGGTGCTGGTGGACGTGCCCGGTGGCAACAACGTGCTCTACCTGCCGCTCGACAAGATGGGCCGGCCCGCCGACACCGGCGCCGCGCCGCGGCAGGGCGCCGCGCCGGCGGCCACCGCCGGCCAGGTGGCCGAAGAGGTCGTGGACAGGCTGCGGCGCGAAGCGGCCGCGGGCACGGGACGCGCGAGGGAGCGACGCTGATGAACGGAAAGATTGTTGCCTACACGCTGCTGCTGGTCGCCTCGCTGCTGGCGCTGACGGGATCGCTCTACGTGGTGCGCGAGACCGAGCGCGCCGTGGTGCTGCGCTTCGGTGCGCTGATCGACGTCGACAGCGAGCCGGGCCTGCACGTGAAGATCCCGCTCGTCGACGAGGTCCGCAAGTTCGATGCCCGGGTGCTCACGCTCGACGCGCCGGCGGAGAGCTTCTACACGCTGGAGAAGAAGCGCCTGATCGTGAACTCCTACTCGAAGTGGCGCATCGCCGACGTCGAGACCTACTACCGCGCCACCGGCGGCGACGAGAATGCCGCGATGATGCGGCTCGCGGCGCGCGCCAACGACGGCCTGCGCAACCAGTTCGGCAAGCGCCGCCTGCACGAGGTGGTGTCGGGCGAGCGCGAGAAGCTGATGACCGACCTCACCGCCGAGCTGAACGCCGCGGTCAAGGACACGCTGGGCATCGAGGTGATCGACGTGCGGGTGAAGAAGATCGACCTGCCCGAGGAGGTCAGCGACGCCGTGTTCAACCGCATGTCGGCCGAGCGCGAGAAGCTCGCGCGCGAGTACCGCTCCCAGGGCAAGGAAGAGGCCGAGAAGATCCGCGCCGACGCCGACCGCCAGGTCACGATCATCGAGGCCGAGGCCTATCGCGACGCCGAGCGCGCGCGCGGCGAGGGCGATGCCGAGGCGTCGGCCATCTATGCGGCGGCCTTCGACAAGGACCGCGAGTTCTACTCGTTCACCCGCAGTCTCAAGGCCTACGAGAGCTCCTTCGCCGGACCCGAGGACGTGCTGATCCTCGATCCGAAGAGCGACTTCTTCCGCTACCTGAACGAATCCAGGGGCCAGCGCTAGCCGGTGCGGATTCGATCGCGCCGGGCTTTGTGATAGGATGCGCCGCGCCCGCCGAGGGGGGCGCGTCCCGCAAGGTGTTGACCCGGTCCCTGGCCTGATGTGGCACGATCTCGCCGTAGCACTCTGCCTGATGCTCGTCATCGAGGGGATCGTGCCGTTCCTGTCGCCTTCGGGCTGGCGGGCGATGGTGCTGGCAGTCACCGGGATGAGCGACCGCGCGCTCCGCGTCGCGGGACTGTGCGCCATGCTCGCGGGCACGGCCCTGCTGTACGCCATCAACTGACGCTTCGCTCCACAGGATTCGCGATGACCGGAACCGATACGTCCGCCGCCGGCGAAGAGCGCTGGCTGCTCCCGGAGGGGATCGAGGAACTGCTCCCCGAGCAGGCGGCACGCGTCGAGCACCTGCGGCGCGAGCTGCTCGATCTCTACGGCCGCTGGGGCTACGAGCTGGTGATCCCGCCGCTGATGGAGTTCACCGATTCGCTGCTGATCGGTCTCGGCAAGGACCTCGACCTGCAGACCTTCACGATGACCGACCAGCTCTCGGGGCGGCTGCTCGGGATCCGTCCCGACATCACGGCGCAGGCCGCGCGCATCGACGCCCACAGCCTGCGCCGCGAGGGTCCGGTGCGCACGAGGCGCCTCGTCAAGAGCGGTGCCGCCGCG
>CAYXJM010000559.1:0-2156 GCA_964465455.1 uncultured Klebsiella sp. | reverse complement strand
GCCCGGGCAGGCCAAGAGCACCTACGGCACCGGCTGCTTCCTGGTGCTGAACACGGGCGCGACGCCGGTCCGCTCGCAGAACCGCCTGCTGACCACGCTGGCCTATCGTCTCGACGGCAGGCCCGCCTATGCGCTGGAGGGCAGCATTTTCGTCGCCGGCGCCGCGATCAAGTGGCTGCGCGACGCGCTCGGGCTGATCGGGAGCGCCGGCGAAAGCGAGCACGTGGCCGTGCGCTCGCCCGACGCCGGGGGCGTGTACATGGTGCCCGCTTTCACCGGTCTCGGTGCGCCGCACTGGGACCCGGACGCCCGCGGCGCGATACTGGGGCTGACGCGTGACAGCGGTGTCGATGCCATCGTCACCGCGGCCCTGCAGTCGGTCGCCTACCAGACGCGGGACCTGCTCGATGCGATGGCACGCGACGGCACGACACTGGACGTGCTGCGCGTCGACGGCGGCATGGCGGCGAACAGCTGGATGCTGCAGTTCATGGCCGACATGCTGGGCATCCCGGTGAGCCGGCCGCGTGTCACCGAGGCCACGGCGCTCGGCGCGGCGAGCCTGGCGGGCTACCGCCTCGGCTGGCTGCCTGCCCTGGATCACCTGTCGGCGCAGTGCGGCGAGGAGCGTCGCTTCCTGCCCGCGATGCCGGAATCCGAGCGTGCGCGCCTCTACGCCGGCTGGCTCGACGCCGTGGCGCGGGTACGCACCACGTAGATTCGCGCGAAACGGGGAGCCATGAACCTCAAGCGTCTCAAGTATTTTCTGCGGATTGCCGAACTCGGGTCCATGAGCAGGGCATCGGAAGTCCTGCATATCGCTCAACCCGCCCTGACCCGCCAGATCCACTTGCTGGAAAAGGAGCTGGGCGCAGCGTTGTTCACGCGAACCGCGCGCGGTATGCAACTCACGAACGAGGGAGAGCAACTTCGGTCGGAAGTCACGGGGCCGCTGCGTCAGCTCGATTTTGCCTTCCAGAATGCAAGACTTCCGGCCGGAAAGGTGGAAGGCAGCGTGTCCCTGGGAATACCCCCGTCGGTGAGATACGTGCTGGCGCAACCGCTCATGCGCCGGGTTTGCGCGGCAGAGCCCGGCATCAACGTGCGTATCATCGAAGGGCAGGCCGATCATCTCGTCGAGTGGCTTATCGCGGGGCAGATCGATATTGCACTGCTCTATGGCCCATCCCCGGACGAGCGCATCATTGATCGCGGGATGGTGGTGGAGGACTTGATGCTGGTCGGCTCCAGCGCGTCGGGGCTCTCCGCCGACAAGCCGGTCAAGTTCAAGAGACTGTCCAGGTACCCGCTCATTCTTCCCGGCTCGCGCTACGGAATCATGTCGGCACTGGAAAAGAATGCCTACATCACGAAAACAAACATCAATATCATCCTGCGCATCGACTCCTTCGAGCTGACAAAACAGCTCGTCGTGTCAGGAGATGGATTCACCATCCTGCCGTATTCGGCGTTCAGCAAGGAGCACGATGCCGGCCTGGTGAGTTACGCGCGGATCGAAAATCCGGTGCTCACGCGTCAGATCGTCACTGCCGCCACCGCACGGTGTCGCGTGCCCCGCATCGTCTCCCGGCTGGACGTATTGATTCAGCAGGAGATATCGGCCCTGGCCGCGAGCGGAATCTGGCCGGGAAAATTGCTCATCAACCCGGACGCCTAGCCGCCGCGGCGCACCTGCGGCCGAACGACAATGAAGCGCGCCTCATCCGGGCAAGCGCAGCGCGGACGCGCGGAACTTCTTGCCGCCCGCGCCTGGCCTGGTCATGAGCGGCGCTTCGCGGGCCCCATGTCCACCCATTGGTTGGCCACGCTGCGCTCGACGATCAGCCACCCTTGCGCGAACCGTCTGCATCGGTCGCGGTAGTGGACCCCCGCGATGATTTCGTCGCGTTGTTCGCCGGGTGCAACCTTGTGATGCGCGACGCCGTAGCTCCAGACGAGCGCTTCATCGCCGTTCAGCTCGATGTACTGGTTGGAAATGACGTGCTGGGTAGCGTGAAAGCTCGACGCGACGCCATATGTGAACTCGAGATTCTGATCGATCGGCTCCATCCCCTGCTTTCCTTCGGCCATGGCGTCCGGTGCGAAGGCGCTTCGGGCAAGATCGTAGTCGCGCATATCCATGCCGAGCGCGTAGA
>CAYXJM010000558.1:0-2158 GCA_964465455.1 uncultured Klebsiella sp. | reverse complement strand
GCGAGCAGCCGCTTCAGCCGCTCGCGCGCCAGCGGCTCGTCGTCGACGACCAGCAGCTTCACGCGGAGCCCTCCAGCGGAATCGCGAGGCGGGCGACGAAGCCGCCGGCGACGCTGCCGGTCTCGAGCGAGGCGCGATCGCCGTAGATCACCGCCAGCCGGTCGCGGATGTTCGCCAGCGCCATGCCGGCGCCGTTGCGGTCGCGCGCAGGCTCCGCCGGCAGGGGATTGCTCACCTCGATGCGCAGCACGCGCGGCTCGCAGCGCACCGCGAGGCGCACGCAGCCGCCCTCCGGGCGCGGCTGCACGCCGTGGTACACCGCGTTCTCCAGCAGCGGCTGCACGCTGAGCGGCGGGATGCGCAGCCGCTCGGGCAGCGCGCCGATGTCGCGCTCGATCACGAGCCGTGGCCCGAGCCGCAGCTGCTCGAGCCTGAGGTAACGCTCGCAGAGCTCGATCTCCTCGCCGAGCGGGACCGTGGTCGCCCCCTCGCGCAGGCTGGCGCGGAACAGCGCCGAGAGATCCTCGACCGCGCGCTCGGCCCCGTCGGGATCGACCGGGATCAGGCTCGCGATGATGTTCATGCTGTTGAAGAGGAAATGCGGGCGGATGCGCGCCTGCAGCGAGGCGATGCGCGCGTCCATCTCGGCCCGCTGCTGGCGCAGCAGCTCGCCCTGCAGGTGGAAGTAGCGCAGCGCCGCCCCGCCGAGCAGCGCGCAGATCAGCAGGTCGCGCGCGAGCCACCCGGGATCGAACGCCGGCGCACCGCCCGGGCGCAGCACGCCGAGCACCGACTGGCACGCGAGGTTCGACGCGAGGCAGACGCCCAGCACCAGCGCGTAGCTCGCGGCGGCGCCGGCACCGAGCGGCCACGCCGCGATGCGCCGGCGCAGGCCGCACAGCAGCGCGGCGCTCAGCAGCATGTTCCACAGCACGAACGCCGACGCGCGCCCCAGCCCGATCCAGTCGAAGGCCTCGAGCCCGCCCGCGAACAGCTCGAGCGTGAAGGCCAGCAGCACGCTGATGAGCAGCAGGAACAGCACGGCGGTGGCCGAGCACAGGTCCGGGAGCAGGAAGCCGCGCGCGCCGGCGGCAGCGGCGGTCGTGCGCAAGGGCTCCGGGCGTGCGGCGGCGTGCGGGGTCATGGCTGTGCGGACCGGGAAAACAGCATCCAGTTTAGCCGGCAATTCCCCGCCCGGCCGGCGCCGGCGCCGCCCGCGGCGAAGGACGCCGGAGCTGCTGCTATAATCGCGCGCCCGCTCGCACCCCCTACAGCCAAGGACCGCCATGGACAAGCCGCAGACTTCGACCCTCTGGGGAGGCCGCTTCAGCGAGAGCACCGACGCCTTCGTGCAGCGCTTCACCGCGTCGGTCGCCTTCGACCGCCGCCTCGCGCTGCACGACATCCGCGGCTCGCTCGCGCACGCGGCGATGCTCGCGCGCGCCGGGCTGCTGAGCGCCGCGGAGCACGCCGCGATCGTCGCGGGTCTCGGCGAGATCCGCCGCGAGATCGAGGACGGGCGCTTCGCCTGGAGCGTCGAGCTCGAGGACGTGCACATGAACATCGAGGCGCGCCTCACCGAGCGCATCGGCGTCGCGGGCAAGAAGCTGCACACGGGGCGCTCGCGCAACGACCAGGTCGCCACCGACGTGCGCCTGTACCTGCGCGACGAGATCGACGCCATCGCCGCGGAACTCACCCGCCTGCAGCAGGCGCTGGTCGAGCTCGCCGCGCGCGAGGCCGCGACGATCATGCCCGGCTTCACGCACCTGCAGACCGCACAGCCCGTGACCTTCGGCCACCACATGCTGGCGTGGAACGAGATGCTGGAGCGCGACCACGGCCGCCTGCTCGATTGCCGCGCGCGCCTGAACGTCTCGCCGCTCGGGGCCGCGGCCCTCGCCGGCACCAGCTACCCGATCGACCGCGAGTTCACCGCGGCGGAGCTCGGTTTCGACGGGCCCACGCGCAACAGCCTCGATTCCGTGGCGGACCGCGACTTCGCGATCGAGTTCTGCGCCTTCGCGGCGCTGCTGATGACGCACCTCTCGCGCTTCAGCGAGGAACTGGTGCTGTGGACCTCGGCGCAGTTCGGCTTCGTGAACCTGCCCGACCGCTTCTGCACCGGCTCCTCGATCATGCCGCAGAAGAAGAACCC
>CAYXJM010000557.1:0-2162 GCA_964465455.1 uncultured Klebsiella sp. | reverse complement strand
GCGCGGGAGCGCCGCGGAGCCGCTCGCGGTCGCGCTGCCCGCCGGCGGGGCGCCCGAGGACCCGAACCTCGGGGCGACCGAGGTCTATCGCGGCGCGCTCGCGGTGACCGTGCCCCTGCCCCGCCCGGGTCCGCTGCGGCTCGAGGTGAAGTCGCAGGGCTGCGCCGACGCCGGCCTGTGCTACCCGCCGCGCACGCGCCTGTTCGCGCTCGACCCGGCCACCGGCAGAGTGACCGAGACCGCGGCGGAGCAACGGCCGGCCGGCGCCGCGACGAACCCGGCGCCGGCCGCGGTGCCCGCCGCGGCGCCGGCGGACATCGCGCGCTTGGCGTGGATGGCGCTGCTGGCGGCGCTGGGCGGCATGATCCTGAACCTGATGCCGTGCGTGTTCCCGGTGCTCTCGCTGAAGGTACTGGGCATCGCGGCCAAGGGCGGTGACGGTCACGGCAAGGCGCTGCACGGCCTGGTCTACGCGGCCGGGGTGGTGCTCAGCTTCGTCGCCGTCGCCGGCCTGCTGCTCGCGCTGCGCGGGGCGGGCGCCGCGATCGGCTGGGGCTTCCACCTGCAGTCGCCCGCCTTCGTGGCGGCGCTCGCCTACCTGTTCGCGGTGATGGGGCTCGGACTCTCGGGGATGATCGACCTGGGCTCCGGCATCATGGGCAGCGGCGAGAGCCTCGCGCGCCAGGGCGGCTACCGCGGCTCGTTCTTCACCGGCGTGCTGGCCACCGTCGTCGCGAGCCCCTGCTCCGCGCCGTTCATGGGCACGGCGCTCGGCTTCGCGATGACGCAGCCGCCCGTCTACGCGCTGGCGATCTTCGCCGCGCTCGGCCTCGGCATGGCCGCGCCCTTCGTGCTGCTGACGCTGAGCCCCGCGCTGCTGAACCGGCTGCCCCGCCCCGGCCCGTGGATGGACGGTTTCAAGCAGTTCCTCGCCTTCCCGCTGTACGCGGCCGCCGTCTGGCTGCTGTGGGTGGTGGGCAACCAGACCGGCGTGAACGGCATGGCGGCCGTGACCGGCGGCTGCGTGCTGATCGCCCTCGGGCTGTGGTGCTGGGAGCACGCGAAGCTGCACCGCCGCCCGCTGCCCCTGCGGCTGCTGGGCGCGGCGATCTGCGCCTCGGCGCTGCTGGTGCTGCGCTCGCCGCTGCTCGACGAGCGCCCGGCGGGGCGCGCCGAGGCGAGCCGCGCGTGGGAGGATTACAGTCCCGCCCGGCTCGACGAGCTGCGCGCGGCCGGCACCCCGGTGTTCGTCAACGTCACCGCCGACTGGTGCATCACCTGCCTGGCGAACGAGCGGGTCGCGCTGTCCTCGGCGGCGGTGCTGGCTGCCTTCCGCGACCGGGGGATCGTGTACCTGAAAGGCGACTGGACCAACAGCGACCCGGAGCTGACCGCCCTGCTGCAGGCCCACGGCCGCAGCGGCGTACCGCTGTACCTGTACTATCCCGCCGCGGCCGGGGCCGCGGCCATCCTGCTGCCGCAACTGCTGACGCCGTCGATCGTGCTGGAGACCGTCGGCGCACGCTGATCCTGCCCCATTTTCAGCGAATTTGCGCCTATCGTGCCCGAACTGCTCCGTTCTATGGACGAATCGGGCGATTTGCGGCAGAATCGCGCCTGCTTACCGACAATCCCCGGCAGCGGTTTGCACCGCGCTCCGCGAGCAAGAATCGACATGGCCACGATCCTGGTGCTGCACGGCCCGAACCTGAACCTGCTCGGCGCACGGGAGCCGCAGACCTACGGCAGCGTGACCCTGGAACAGATCAACCAGCGCCTCGCCGGCATCGCCGTCGGCGCCGGGCATCACCTGCAGACCCTGCAGAGCAATGCCGAGCACGAGCTGATCGAGCGCATCCACGCGGCGCGCTCCGAGGGCATCGGGTTCATCGTGATCAATCCGGGCGGCTTCACGCACACCAGCGTCGCCCTGCGCGACGCCCTGCTCGCGGTGGCCGTGCCGTTCATCGAAGTGCACATCTCCAACGTCCATGCGCGCGAACCGTTCCGCCGCCACTCGTACTTCTCCGACGTCGCCGCCGGGGTGATCTGCGGACTCGGTCCGCTCGGATACGAACTGGCCCTGCAAGCGGCGATCGCGCGCCTCACACCAGCAACCTGAAACCAGCGAAGGGCACGCCATGGATATCCGCAAGATCAAG
>CAYXJM010000556.1:0-2162 GCA_964465455.1 uncultured Klebsiella sp. | reverse complement strand
GGGCGCGCGCACCAGTCGCTCCAGCTGCCGGGATACAGCCGTGCGCCACGGATGCCGGCGAGCTCCAGCGACAGCAGGTTCACGCAGGCCGTGACGCCCGAGCCGCAGTACACGACCAGGTCCTCCGTGGCGACGCCGCGCCAGCGCGCCGCCTGCGCCGCCGCATCGCGGAAGCGGCCGTCGGCCTCGCCCGTGGCGTCGGCCCACGGCCGGTTCAGCGCCCCCGGCACGTGGCCGGCCACCGGGTCGATGGGCTCCTCGAGCCCGGCAAAGCGGCGCGGCTCGCGCGAATCGACCAGGGTCACCGTGCCGCGGCCCACGCGCGGCGCCAGTTCCTCGTAATCGATGCGCATCTCCGGGTGCGGGCACGGCCGGAAATTACCCGGCGCCGGCGCCGGGATCGCGGCGTCGAGCGCGAACCCCGCGCGGGTCCACGCGCCGACGCCGCCGTCGAGCACGCACACCGGCGTGTGCCCGAAGTAGCGCGCGAGCCACCACAGGCGCGCCGCGAAGGCGCCGCGCGAATCGTCGCAGGCGACCAGCAGGCGCCCGGCATCGAGCCCGATGCGCCGCATGGTGCGGCCGAACTCTTCCGGCGAGGGCAGCGGATGGCGCCCGCCGGTCTGGCCCGCCGGCGCCGAGAGATCGCGCTCCAGATGCAGGTAGACCGCGCCGGGGATGTGCGCCTCGCGGTATGCGGCCTCCCCCGCCGCGGGATCGGCGAGCGCGAAGCGGCAGTCCGCGACCAGCGGCGGACGGGGCCCCGCCAGCAGCGCGTGCAGGCGGTGCGCGTCGATCAGCGGTTCCGTGCCCGGCGTCATCTGTCCTCCTCGCCTCGCGGCGGCGTTCAGCGCAGCGTGAACTGCAGCCTGCCGAGCGCGCCGCAATCCGCGACGTACTCGCCCGGCTCGGCCGGCACCATGCCGCCCACCGCGCCCGTGAGCAGCACCTGCCCGGGGCGCAGGACGTAGCCGTCCGCCACCACGGCGTTCACCAGCGCCAGCGCCGCCGCCAGCGCGTCGCCGCCGCTGCCCTCGGCCACGACGCGTTCGCCGCGCGCGAGCATCAGCCGCGGCGCCGCGGCGCGCAGCACGGCGGGATCGCTCACCGCGCCGAGAATGTAGCCGCGCACGCCGATATTGCTGGCGACGTAGTCGAGTCCGCCGGGCTCCGCGACGCCATCGAGCGCGAGCTCGGGCAGTTCGATCGCGGGCATCGCGCCGTCGAGGCGCTCGAGCAGCGCCGCCTCGTCGGCCAGCGGCGCGGTGATGGCCGCGCCGAGACGCACGGCCACCTCGATCTCGAGCACCATGCGCCGGTAGCCCGCGCGCGAAACCGCGCACGCCGTCGCCGGTCCCGCGCAGCGCGCGGCCGAGGCCGGCAGCACCGCGAAGGCCGGGCGATCGAGGCCGAAGCGCTGCTGCAGCGCCGGCGAATTGAAGGCGGCCTTGAAGCCCGCCACGCGCTCGACCGCCGGCCAGGCGGCGACCAGCGCGCGCTGCTGCGCCAGCGCCGCGTCCAGCGTGGCCGGCGACGCGCCCGCGCCGACGCACGCCGGCGCGAACAGCAGCGCGCCGAGCACGGGTTGCAGAACTTCACGAACACGGCTGCTGCGCTGCATTTGTGCCCTTCGGTAGAATACGCGGCCCCGCCTGCCCGAGACCCGCCATGAACCAGCCCAAAGTCGGATTCGTCAGCCTCGGCTGCCCCAAGGCGCTGGTCGACTCCGAGCGCATTCTCACGCAGCTGCGCCTCGACGGCTACCGCATCGTGCCGAGCTACCAGGACGCCGACGTGGTGGTCGTGAACACCTGCGGCTTCATCGACAGCGCGAAGCAGGAATCGCTGGACGCGATCGGCGAGGCGCTCAGCGAGAACGGCCGCGTGATCGTCACCGGCTGCATGGGCGCGCAGGCCGACGAGATCATGAAAGTGCACCCGCGGGTGCTGAGCGTCAGCGGCCCGCACGCCTACGAGGCGGTGGTGGGCGCGGTGCACCAGCACGTCCCGGCGCCGGAACGCCCGCACGATCCGTTCACGGACCTCGTGCCGCCGCAGGGCGTGAAGCTCACGCCGCGCCACTACGCGTACCTGAAGATCTCCGAGGGCTGCAACCACCGCTGCAGCTTCTGCATCATCCCGCAGCTGCGCGGCGACCTGGT
>CAYXJM010000555.1:0-2164 GCA_964465455.1 uncultured Klebsiella sp. | reverse complement strand
AAGGCGATCGGCGTGAAGACCCTGGAGTCGTTCCTGCGCTACACGCCGGGACTGCTGTCGCTGGCCGTGCGCAACGCCTCTGGACCCAGCAACACCATGATCACCAACATCCCGGGGCCGCAGCTCGCGCTGTACCAGCTCGGCGCCGAGATGCTCGAGAACGTGCCGGTGGTGCCCCTCCTCGAAGAGATGGGGCTGGGGCTCGGCGTCATGAGCTACAACGGTACGATGTTCTGGGGAGTCACCGTGGATACCGACGTGGTGCCGGACCCCGCGCCCTTCGTGGCGGCGTTGCAGAAGGCGTTGAAGGCCGTGGCCCGCAGCGCCAGGGTGCCGATGGGCCGATGAGCTCCCGAATCGCAGGAGCGGCGGGAGCGCCGCTCTCACGGGTCGCGGAGGATCGGAACCCGCCCTGGCGCGTCATCGCGTCGTGTCCGCCGTCGACGAAGTGCACCGCGCCGTAGACGAAGCCCGCCGTGGTCGACGGCAGCAACCCGGCGGCGCCGGCGACACCTTCGGGCGGCCCGTCGCGAGACCGGGAGAACGGTTTCACGGCGAAGAAAAACCAACGGAGAGGAAGTATGTCGGACGAAAGCAGAGCGATCCTCCTGCCGAGAGGGCAGGGGCGATCGTGCTCGATCGAGGATCTGCGACGGCGCGCGGAATGGATCCGCCTGGAGACGATCCGCCAGATCGCCGGCGCGGGACTGGGACATTACTCGAGCACGTTCAGCGCGGCGGAGCTGCTGACGGTGCTGTACTACCGCACGCTGCGGCTCGATCCAGCCGATCCGCAGTGGCCCGACCGGGACAGGTTCCTGCTCGGCAAGGGACACATCGGCGTCGGGCTCTGGCCGGTCCTTTCGGACCTCGGCTATTTTCCCGCGGAGTGGCTCGAGCGGTTTGGCCGGATAGACGCACCGCTGACCGACCACCCGATCATGCGGGAGGTTCCCGGAGTCGATTTCAGCTCCGGATCCCTCGGTCACAATCTCTCCGTCGGGGTCGGCATGTGCCTGGCAGCACGGATGCAGAGCCGCGATCACCGCACTTTCGTGCTGCTGGGAGACGGGGAACTGCACGAGGGCCAGGTCTGGGAAGCTGCCATGTCGGCGTCCCACTACGCGCTCGGAAACCTGGTCGCGATCGTCGATGCCAACGGCAGCTCGGCGGACGGCCCTACGTCCGCAGTCATGAACATCGAACCGATCTCCGGGCGGTTCGAGGCATTCGGATGGCGCGCCGTGGAGATCGACGGCCATGACGTCGCGCGGATCGTCGAGGTCCTCGACGCGCTTCCCGATGCCGCTACTTCGGTGCCGACCGTGATCGTGGCGAGGACGATCAAGGGCAAGGGGGTCTCCTTCATGGAGAGCTCCCCGCGCGATTGGCACCTCGGCTTCCTCGGGTCCGAGGATCGGCAGCGTGCCGAACAGGAAATCAGGAGCCGGATGACATGAGCAGCACCTCGATCGACATGGTCGATCCGTTCTCGTTCACCAGCGCTGCGGAAGTCGAAGGCGGTGCCGTCATAGGGCAGACACTGATCGAGCTTGCGCGGGAGCGCGACGACATCGTGCTGATCGCGCCCGACATCGGCTGCGGCCCCGCCACGATGTCGTTCATCGAGGCTTTCCCTGACCGCTACATCGACACCGGCATCGCGGAGAACAACTCGGTATCGATCGCGGCTGGCCTTGCAGCCTCGGGCTTGCGGCCCTTCGTGTTCGGGATAGGTGCGTTCCTCGCCCCGAAGTGCCTCGAGCAGATCCGCACCGACGTCGCGATCAACCGTCTGCCCGTCACGCTGATCTCCGCCTGGGGCGGACTGGACATGGGGTACTTCGGCGCCAGCCACCACGGGCTCGAGGATATCTCGATCCTCAGGGGAACGCCGCATCTCACGATAGCCTCGGCCGCGGATGAGGCGGCCATGCGTTCGCTGATGCGCAGTGCGGTGGCGGATGGCTTGCCGCTCTATATCCGCAGTCCCGCCTCGGCGGCAAAGGCGGTGTACCGCGATGCACCCGCATTCGGCTACGGTGCGCTGCACACCGTCCGCGAAGGCGGGGACGTGGTCCTGATCGGAACCGGGCTCGGGACTTCGCTCTGCGTGGAGGCGGCCGATCTGCTCGAGGCTGCCGGGCTTCCCGCAACCGTTATC
>CAYXJM010000554.1:0-2164 GCA_964465455.1 uncultured Klebsiella sp. | reverse complement strand
CCCGGTGCAGGAAGCCGTTGCGCAGGAAGCCGCCCAGCACCGTCAGCGCGGCGGCGTCGGGGTGACCCATCGGCACCGTCGGGTAGGCCTTGGCGCAGAAGTTGACCTGCGTGCTCGTCTGCCATATCTCGCGTACGCCGGCGCGCACCGGCGCCAGCGCGAAGGCGCCGCCTGGAGTCGCGGCCGGCGCGTCGCGCCAGCAGGTCTGCAGCGCACCGACCGCGCTGTCGGTGTGGTCGCCGTCGGTGACCAGCAGCAGCTGGCGCGGCGCGGCGCGCAGCACGTCGTGCAGTGCGCCCAGGCGCGCCGCGAACGCCGCGAGCTCGGCATCGGACTGCAGGGCCTTCTCCAGCGCGCGCGTGCGGCGGATGCCTTCCAGCCCGGACAGCGTGTGGCCGAGCAGCGCCGAGGGGCTCATGCGGCTCGAAGCCGCCGCCATCGCGAGGCTGTGGCCGCTGCCGGTGATCGACTGGTCGCGCCGGGCGCGCATCTGGCTCAGCAGTTCGCGCACGCGCTGCAGCTCGTCGAAGCGCGCGCTGTCCAGCGTCTCGCGCACGAGGCGGAACATGCTGTCGGCGTTGCGCCCCAGCGCCTTCGAGGAGATCACCAGCACGCCGCGGGTCTGCTGCTCGTCGGCCACGCCGCCGCGGATCGTGGTGTAGGCGCTCAGGCCCCCGCTCACCGCGGCCTGCAGCGCCTGGGTCTGCAGGTAGTCGCGTCCGCCGCTGCCGAGCTCGGTCAGGAAGTTGCTGTAGTAGGGCAGCAGCTCCTGCTGCTCCGGCGTGAGCGCCGGCAGCTCGACGACGATCTGCTGGTAGACGATGCCGTTGGTGCCGCGCGTGTACGCCGTGGCCGGCTGCGAGACGCCTTCCACCCGCCACGACTCGATGTCCGGCAGTTCCACCGGCACGTCCGCGATGGTGACGCGCGGCAGGCTGGAGTCGTCGGGGCGCTGGTTCTGGCGCTCCGCGAGCGTGGCGGCGGTCTCGACGATGCGCGCGCAGGCGTCCTCGTCGAGCGTGGCGCGGATGGCGGCCAGCTGCTGCTCCTCGGCGGCGCGGCGGCGCGCGGCGAGCTGCGTGTCGGGGTTCATCACCAGGCGCACGCGGTGCGGGTTGTCGAGCAGCAGCTCGCGCACAAGCCGCTTCACGTAATCCGGGTCCTCGATGTCGCGGTGCAGCTTCTCCAGCACCGGCTCGAGGTTGAGCACCGCCACCGGGTCGCCGCGGTGCACGGCGCCCGACATCGCCATCAGCAGCAGCTGCAGGCCGAAGGGGTAGCCGTCGCCGCCGATCTCGCGCTGGTGGAGCTCCAGCTGGTGCAGCACCGCGCGCACCTGCTCGATCGGCACGCCGTTCTCGGCCACGTCGCGCAGCGTGTCGAGGACCAATGCCTCGACGGCCTGCGCGCGGCTGCCCTCGGTGCCTTCGAGGCCGCAGCTGAACACGATCTCGCGGTTCGAGTCCTCGAGGCCGCACAGCGGCGAGGGCGCCGCGCCGAGATCGGTGGTCTCGAGCGCCTGCTGCAGCGGCGAGGCGCTGTTGTCGAGCAGGATGCCGTTCAGCAGGTGCGCCTTCAGCAGGTCCTCGAGGCTGGTCGACCTGCCGAGGAGCCAGCCCAGCACGACGTGGCTCTTCTGCCCGGGCTCGCCTTCCTCGTCCCAGGCGTAGTATTCCTCGACGGCGAGCGGCGCGGCGTAGCGCTTCTCGTCCGGCACCGCGATGTGCACCGGCAGCGCCTCGAAGCGCGCGAGCGCGCGCGACTCGAAGCGCTCGTGCAGCTCCGTGACCGGGATGTCGCCGTAGCTCATGAACACCGCGTTGCTCGGGTGGTAGTGCGTGCGGTAGAACTCGCAGAGCCCCTCGTAGCTGAGGTCGGGGATGTGCTCGGGATCGCCGCCCGAGTTGTAGTGGTAGGTGGTGTAGGGGAACAGGTACTTCGTCAGCGTCTGCCACAGCGTGCTCGAGATCGAGCTCATCGCGCCCTTCATCTCGTTGTAGACCACGCCCTTGAACTGCAGCGGCGTCGACGGGTCCGTCGGTGTGGCGAACTCGAGTCGGTGGCCTTCCTGCGCGAAGTCGTAGGGGTCGAGGCGCGCGAAGAACACCGCGTCGAGGTAGACGTCGAGCAGGTTGAAGAAGTCCTTGCGGTTCTGGCTCGCGAA
>CAYXJM010000553.1:0-2165 GCA_964465455.1 uncultured Klebsiella sp. | reverse complement strand
AGCTGAATCCGGGCTGCTTCGCGTCGACCATGAAGATCGTGATGCCCTTGTGCTGCGGCTTCGCGTCCGGGTCGGTGCGCGCGGCGAGCCAGATGTAGTCGGCCGCCTCGGCGCTGCTCGTCCAGATCTTGCTGCCGTTGATCACGTAGTCGTCACCGTCGCGGACCGCGCTGGTCTTCAGCGCGGCGAGGTCGGTGCCGGCGCCGGGCTCCGTGTAGCCGATCGCGAAATGCAGCTCTCCTGCGGCGATCTTCGGCAGGAAGAAGCTCTTGTGCGCCTCCGAGCCAAGCGCGATCAGTGCAGGTGCCACCGTGCTGATCGTCACGAAGGGCAGCGGCACCTCGGCGAGTTGCGCCTCCTCGAAGAACACCAGCTGCTCCGAGTACTTGCGGCCCTGGCCGCCGTATTCCTTCGGCCAGCCCAGGGCCAGCCAGCCGTCCTTGCCGAGCTGGCGGATCACCTGCTTGTAGGCTTCGCCGCCCTCGTTGCCGCGCGTCGCTTCGCGCAGCTCCGGCGTCATCAGCTGGCTGAAGTACGCGCGCAACTCGCGGCGCAAGGCTTTTTGCGTATCCGTATAGTCGATGTACATGGCGGTTCGGGGCTCCGGGTGAAATCTGGGGCTTATGATATTGAAACTGGATTCAATTTCAATAACAATGTGCGAAAGCGTTGCAGGGGAAGTGTGCATGGGCGGCCCGAGGGGGCGCAAGCAAGCGGCTGCAGCCGAGCCCGGGGCGACGGGCCGGCCCGCGCTCAGCGCGCGCGGCGAGCAGGCGCGCGCGCGGCTCAAGGAGGCGGCGGCGCGTGTGCTCGAGCGCGTGGGCTACCGGCAGATGCGCGTAGTGGACGTGACGCGCGAGGCGGGAGTAGCCTCGGGGCTGTTCTACCACTACTTCCCGGACCTGAAGTCGCTCACCAGCGAGGTGCTCGCGGATTTCATGCAGCGCTTCGAGGCGATCGACGAGATCGAGCAGGGCGTCGCGAAGGGCGACTGGTATGCGCGCATGTACGCGCACAACCGTGCCGTGGTGGGCAGCTTCGTGCGCAACCCGGGCATCATGCGCTGCATGGTGCAGCTGGGTGACGAGGAGCCGGAGTTCGGCGAGCTGTGGCGCGCCAGCTATTACCGCCGCCTCGAGCTGTTCGTGCGCGCGCTGCCGAGGCTGTTTCCGCAGGCGAGGCTGTCGGCGGCGCAGGCGCGCCTGGTGACGACGATGCTGGCCGGGATGGGCGAGCACCTGCTGTCCGAGTACTACATCGTGCGCGCTCCGGCGCTGCGCGAGATCGAGCTGGGCGAGGAAGAGATGACCGAGTGGATATCGGTGATGTTCTACCGCGCGTTGTTCCTGGAAAACCCGCCGGCCGGGCGATTGAAGCATGCCGCGCTGGTGGAGCACCTGCGGCGCGGTGCCGCGGTGCCGGTGAAGAACCCGAAGCTATCAACTCCAGAACGGGAGGATGCACTGTCGTGAGCGAAGCAGACGAGAAGATCCAGAGCTACGTGGGCCGTCCGCCCTGCGGCCCGTACAACAGCTGGGACGAGGTGAACGCACCGATGATCCGGCACCTGTGCGAGGCGCTCGGCGACGAGAACCCCGTCTACACCGATCCCGGGTTCGCGGCGAATTCCGTGCACGGGGGGCTCGTGGCGCCGCCGACGATGCTGCAGGTCTGGACCATGCGCGGCGTCAACAACCGCTGGGCGCCGGGCTCCGACAACCGCGAGCCCTTCGAGGTGTTCGAGTACCTCAAGACCATCGGCTTCCCGGCCGTGGTCGCGGTGAACTGCGAGCAGACGTACTACCGCTACGTCAGGCCCGGCGACAGGTTGCACCACATGTCCAGCATCGAGTCGATCTCGCCACTGAAGACCACGGCGCTCGGCACCGGCTACTTCGTGACCGAGCTCGAGGAGTACTTCGACCAGAACGGCGAGAAGGTCGGCGACATGCGTTTCCGCGTGTTCCTGTACCGCGCGCCGGACCGCGCGCAGGAAGCAACCCCCGCGGGCGAGGCGGCCACGCCGCAGAAGATCAAGCGGTTCCGCCCGATCGAGAACCACGACACGAAATTCTTCTGGGAGGGCGTGCGCGCCGGCAAGCTGCTGGTGCAGCGCTGCAAGGCCTGCAACACGCTGCGCCATCCGCCGGGTCCGATGTGCCCGT
>CAYXJM010000552.1:0-2175 GCA_964465455.1 uncultured Klebsiella sp. | reverse complement strand
CGGGCATTCTACCCGCAGGATAGGCGCGCTGGCGCTCCACCATTTCCTCGTTCCGGATCCGCAACATGCCGCTGTCGGCCTACGCCCTGTACCTGCTCACCACGCTGATCTGGGGTTCCACCTGGCTCGCGATCAAGTTCCAGCTGGGCGCGGTGGACCCGCTGGTCTCGGTGATCTACCGCTTCGCCCTGGCATCGGTGCTGCTCTTCGCGTGGTGCGTGCTCGCGCGCGCGCGGCTGCGGCTCTCGCCGCGCGAGCACGCGTTCATCGCGCTGCAGGGCTGCTGCCTGTTCGGGCTCAATTACTGGCTGGTGTACTGGGCCGAGGTCTACCTGACCAGCGGCATCGTCGCGGTGATCTTCGCGACGATGGTGTTCATGAACTTCTTCAATGCGGCGTTGTTCCTCAAGCGCCGGCTGGTGCCCGCGGTGCTCGCCGGCGCGCTGATCGGCATGGTCGGCGTCGCGCTGCTGTTCTGGCCCGAGTTCGGCAGCCTGAGCCTCGACGACACCGCGTTGCGCGGCCTGCTGCTGGCGCTCGCCGCGACCTTCGTCGCGTCGCTCGGCAGCATCGTCGCCACGCACAACGCGGCGTTCCGGCTCAAGGTGATCACGCTGAACGCCTGGGGCATGTTCTATGGCACGGCGCTGCTGGCGCTCGCCGCGCTGCTCACCGGGGTCGAGTTCCGGCTTCCCGCCGGCCTGCCCTACGTCGGCTCGCTGCTCTACCTCTCGGTGTTCGGCTCGATCGTGGCCTTCGGCGCCTTCCTGCGCCTGATCGCGCTGATCGGCCCCGAGCGCGCGGGCTACAACGCGATGATGACGCCGGTGGTCGCGCTGCTGCTCTCGACCCTGTTCGAGGGCTACCGCTGGACGCTGCCGGCGGCCGCCGGCCTCGCGCTGATCGTGGTCGGCAACGCGCTGGTGCTGCGCCGGCCGGCCGGTGCCGGTTGACAGGCCCCGCCGGCGCGGCGACCTTTCGCGCTGCAGAATCGATGAACGAACCGGAGACCCGCGATGAGTGATTTCGAGACCGTGCGCTATGGCGTCGACCAGGGCGTGGCACTGATCACGCTGAACCGCCCGGCGGTGATGAACGCCTTCAACCGCCAGCTGCGCCTCGACCTGCTGGCCGCCGTGCGCCGCGCCGTCGACGACGCCGCGGTGCGGGTGGTCGTGCTGACCGGGGAGGGGCGCGGCTTCAGCGCCGGCGCGGACCTCGCCGACGGCGAGCCGCCGCTGGTGCAGCAGCAGATCGACGAGGAGTACAAGCCGATCCTGATGGCGATCGCCGAGGCGCCGAAGCCCTTCATCAGCGCGGTGAACGGCGCCGCGGCCGGCATCGGCAGCTCGTTCGCGATGGTCTGCGACCTCACGGTGATGGCGGAGAACGCCTACATCTACCAGGCCTTCATGGCGATCGGGCTGGTCCCCGACGGCGGTGCCACGTGGCACCTCGTGCGCCAGCTCGGGCGCAAGCGCGCCTTCGAGGTGATCGTCGAGGGCGAGAAGATCGGCGCGGCGCGCTGCCTGGAACTGGGGCTCGCGAACCGCGTGGTGCCCGCCGACAGGCTGCTCGACGAGACGCTGGGCTGGGCGCGCGCGATCGCGCGGAAGGCGCCGCTGGCGCTGCGCTACTCCAAGGAGGCCCTGAACAGGGCCATGGAACTCGACCTGGCCGACACGATCTCCTACGAGGCCAAGCTGCAGAACCTCACGTTCCACAGCGAGGACATGCGCGAGGGCGTGCAGGCCTTCTTCGACAAGCGCCAGCCCGTGTTCAAGGGACGCTGAGACACCGCCGCACGCAGGCACGACAGGAGAGCACACCGATGCCGACGCCGACCTTCGCCCAGTTGAAGCACTGGGCCGAGAACTACGTGAAGCTCTGGAACGCGGGTGACCGCGAGGGCTGGGCCGCGAACTGGCGCGCCGTCGCGCCCGGTGACTTCAGCATGCTCGACCCGGTCGGCACGCCGATGAAGCGCGGCTTCCAGCACTGCGCGCTGGATTCCTTCGACCTGTTCCAGCCGAACGTGCGCTTTCGCGTCCATCCCGGCAGCCTGTTCATCTGCGGCAACGAGGTCGCGTGGCTGCTCGAGAACCACTTCCGCGAGAACGGCGAGGAGCGCTTCGCCTACAGCATCGAGACCTACCGCTTCGAGCCCGACGGCTC
>CAYXJM010000551.1:0-2181 GCA_964465455.1 uncultured Klebsiella sp. | reverse complement strand
GTCGAGCGGGTGCTGCAGCGCGGTCAGCACCACCAGCGTGTCCATCGGCGCGTAGAGCTCGATGCAGTCGCCGGCCCGCGAATGGCCGGGCACGAAGGAGAGCGCGCCGTCGGCGGCCACGTCGACGCGCGAGAACAGGTTCAGCACCATCAGCAGGTCGCTGAGGCCGAGTCCCCACTTGCCGAGCTCGACCAGCAGGTTGTCCGCTCCGTTGCGATGGCAGTCGTTGCGCAGGCGCTGGAACGATCCCTCGCCGTACTTCGCGCGCACCTCGGCGGCGTCGAGCACGCCGCCGATGCTGTCGCTCCAGCCCGCGGTGTCCTCGGTGATCGCGGCCAGCACGTTGCCCATGTCGGAGTACAGGCAGTGGCCGCGCGTGAGCTTCGCGGTGTGCTGGCACTTCAGCGAGTCGGGCAGGTTCAGGCGCTCGGTCTTCTCGCGCGCGTTGAACAGCAGCGTGGAGACGTTGGCGCCACCCTCGAGGTCGGTGAGGCGCAGCAGCTGGCCGCGGCGCAGCACGAAGGAACGGTGGCCGCCGCCGGGCAGCAACTCCGTGACGGCATCCGGTGGCAGGGGTTTCGGGGTGGACATGTCGGACCTCCGTTACGAACAGGGAACAGCCGGGAGCGCGCAACACCGCGTGCGTTCTCCCGGGCTTTTGTCCCGCCGTGTAACCTCGGTCGAGGTCGATGACTCTCGGACCAGTCGCCTGCGCGCAGGCCGGAACCCTAGTCATCCATTCCGGATTGTGATGCCTGGTGTCCGGCCTCCCGGACGACTCCCATTCATGTTTCGTCAAAGCGAGATTCGTGCCAGCGTCCCGCCAAGCGGCTTGGCGGCCTGCGGGCGGCCCGCAATCTCCCGACGCCGGCCGATGATGCACCATCGCGGCGCACGACGCACCGTGGTCGTGCGCCGCCACGCGCGCCGCGCGGCGTCGCGTCGTCTCCGGTGTGCACGCGGCGCGACTCCGTTGCCAGCTGGCAGAGTTCTTGCTCGGGCAGATGCGTGGCGATCCACCAGACGATTCACGGGAGACACGGACATGGCATCACGCATCGGACACCTGGGCAGGCGCGTGCGGCAGGCGGCGGGCCGGCTGCTGCTCGCCGCCACGCTGCTCGGCGCCGGCGGCGCCGCACTCGCGGAACAGAAGAAGGACTTCACGCTCGCCTGGAGCATCTACGCCGGCTGGATGCCGTGGCCCTGGGCCGAGCAGTCGGGGATCCTGAAGAAGTGGGCCGACAAGTACGGCATCACGATCACGCTGAAGCAGCTCGACTACATCGAGTCCATCAACCAGTACACGGCCGGCCAGTTCGACGCCTGCCTCGTCACCAACATGGACGCGCTGACCATTCCCGCCGCCGGCGGGGTCGACACCTCGATCGTGATCGTCGGCGACTACTCGAACGGCAACGACGGCCTGGTGCTGAAAGGCACGGACAAGCTCGCCGACATCAAGGGCCGCAAGGTGAACCTGGTCGAACTCTCCGTCTCGCACTACTTCCTCGCGCGCGCGCTGGAGAGCGTCGGGCTCGCGGAGAAGGACATCAAGGTGGTCAACACCTCGGACGCCGACATCGTGGCCGCCTGGGGCACGCCGGAGGTCACCGCGGCCGCGGCGTGGAATCCGCAGCTGGCCGAGATGGTGAAGCAGGAGGGCACGTACCTCGTCTACGATTCCTCGCAGATTCCCGGCGAGATCCTCGACACGCTCGCAGTCAACACCGCGACGCTGAAGGCCAACCCCGAGTTCGCGAAGGCGCTCACCGGCGCCTGGTTCGAGACCGTGGCGCTGATGAGCGGCGGGGACGCGGCCGCGAACGCCGCGAAGACGCGCATGGCGCAGTTGGCCGGCACCGACTTCGCCGGCTACGAGGCGCAGCTGAAGACCACCAGGCTGTTCCGGAACCCGCAGGAGGCGCTGGACTTCGTAACCGCCCCGGCGCTGATGGAGTCCAACGACCTGGTGCGCAAGTTCTCGTTCGACCACGGGCTGCTCGGCGAGGGTGCGTCCACGGCGGACGTGATCGGCATCGCGTTCCCCGGCGGCAAGGTGCTCGGCGATGCGGGCAACATCAAGCTGCGCTTCGACGCGAGCTTCGTGCAGATGGCCGCAGAAGGAAAGCTGTAACACCGATTACGGCGCGTTCGACCCGCTCGCCGCCTTCGGGCGGC
>CAYXJM010000550.1:0-2183 GCA_964465455.1 uncultured Klebsiella sp. | reverse complement strand
AGCGTGTTGCGTGATTCCATGTCGCCCGTCCTCTCCCTCGTGCGTGCGCCGTCGCACGGCGCTGGTGTACGGCCCGGCAGGTGCCGGGCCGCCGTCGGAAGACGAAGCATACGCGGACGCGTCGCCGGGCTGAAGCCGGCGCGGCGCTCAGCCCCGCGCCAGGCGGACGCAGTCGCGCCCCTCGGACTTGGCCTGGTACAGCGCCACGTCGGCGCGCTTGACCACGGCCTGCGCGTCGGCGTCGGCGGGCAGCCATTCGCTCACCCCGATGCTCGCGGTGACGCGCAGCCCCGGCGCCACGTGCCCGAGCTCGAGCCGCCGCACCTGCTCGCACAGTCGCCCCGCCACCTCGCCGGCCTGCGCGAGCGTCGCATCGGGGAGCACGGCGAGGAACTCCTCGCCGCCCGTGCGGCCGATCTTGTCGTTGCCGCGCATCATCTGCTGGCACAACTTCGCCACCGCCTTCAGCGCCTCGTCGCCGGCGCCGTGCCCGAAGCGGTCGTTCAGCTGCTTGAAGCGGTCGATGTCGAGGATCGCCACCGCGAGCGGCCTGCCGCTCGCGCGGTGCTGGCGGATCTGCTGGTCGAGGAAAGCGAGCACGCTGCGCCGGTTGCCTATGCCGGTGAGCTCGTCGACCAGCGCAAGCGCGCGCAGCCGCGCCGATAGCCGCAGCTGCCGCAGGAGGAAGACGCCGACCGCGGAGAGCAGCAGAACGACGAGCACGATCACGACGGTCTTCAGCCGGTCGACCCGCAGCGCGTTCCGCAGGTTCGCGTCGGCCAGCGCGCGCTGCGCCTCGAGGCGCCGGTTCACCTGCTCGCGCTTCTCGGACTCGAACTGCGCGCGCTGGCGCGCCAGCGATTCGTCGCGACGCTCGCGGTCGAGCGCTTCGTGCACCGCGCGCTGGGCGAGCAACGTGCCGACGGCGCGTTCGTGCGCACCGGTGCGCGCGAGCGCCTCCGCGAGCAGGCCATAGGTCGACTCGAGCCCCGGCTGCTGCTCGAGCGCCTCGTAGAGCCGGGCCGACTCCTCCAGTGCCGTGATCGCCTCCGGGTAGCGCCGCAGCTGCGTCAGCGCATCGCCGCACAGACCCTGCAGGCGCGCCACCATGTCGGTGTCGTCCTGGGCGCGGAACGCCGCCAGAGCGCCCTCGAGCAGCGCGAGCGCGCGCGCCGGCTCACCGCGCTTGATCAGCAGTGCGGCCATCGCCTGCTGCCCGTAGGCTTCGCCCAGCGGGTTGGCCAGCTGGCGCGACAGCGCGAGCATCTCGTCGTAGCGCGCGAGCGCGCCGTCGAAGTCACCCTTGCCCTCCAGCGCGCGCGCCAGGTTGAACAGCGCGTCGGCCAGCATGTAGGTCTGGCCGCGCGCGCGGCGCGCCTGCACCACCTCGTCGATGATCTCGGTGGCGCGATCGAAGTCGCCGAAACGGTAGTAGATGATCGCCAGGGACTGCTGGCAGACCAGGGCCTGGTCATCCAGCGCGAGCTTGCGGTAGATGCGGCACGCGAGCTGGATGTCGTCCAGCCCCTCGGCGAAACGGCCCACGTAGCCGAGCAGGTCGCCGCGCGCCTGGTAGGCCTCGGCCTGCAGGCGCGCGTCGCCGAGGCGCACGGCCTCCTGCACCAGGCGGTGGTAGCCCGGGAGCGCCTGCTTGATCTCCCCCAGGTATTCGCGCGCGTTCAGCTCGCAGAGCTCCAGGCGCGCGCGAAGCACCGCGTCCCCCGGCGCCGGCAGGCGCGCCAGCGCCGCCGTGCCGCGCTCGGCGGCCGCGACGCCGCGCCGGCTGTCGGCCTCGATCAGCGACACGCAATCGCCCAGGTAGCTGCGGGCCTCGAGGCGGGGATCCGGCTGCGTGGCCAGCAGCGCGCGCGCCTGGCGGTTGATCTCGCGCGCCTCGACAGGCGAACGGAAACGTGCGGCTTCGGCCTGTTCGAGGAGAGCTCGGGGGCTGGCGGCCTGCACGCCGGAGGCGAGCAGGCAAGCCGCGACCGACGTCGCTCCCGCCAGCGATCGGCGTAGCCGCCGCCGGACTGCTGCCTGCATGCGTGGAATGACCCCTGCCGTTATTCGCGCCTCGTCACGGCTGAAAGCCCGGCCGCGAGCGCCACCGCAGGAGGTGTTCGGCCGCTGTTGCGAGGCCCGCTCACGCTTGGCCCGGCGCGCTCGACGCGGACGTGAGCAAG
>CAYXJM010000549.1:0-2183 GCA_964465455.1 uncultured Klebsiella sp. | reverse complement strand
GTGCGCCACTGGAACGACACCCTGTTCAGCTTCACCACCACGCGCGACAGCGGCTTCCGCTTCCGCAACGGGCACTTCACGATGATCGGGCTCGAGGTCGACAGCCGCCCGCTGGTGCGCGCCTACAGCATTGTCAGCGCGAACTACGAGGAAGAGCTGGAGTTCTTCAGCATCAAGGTGCAGGACGGGCCGCTGACCTCGCGCCTGCAGCACCTGAAGGAGGGCGACCCGATCCTGGTGAGCCGCAAGCCCACCGGCACGCTGGTGCTCGACAACCTGCTGCCGGGGCGGAACCTCTACCTGCTCGGGACCGGCACGGGGCTGGCGCCGTTCCTCAGCATCGTGCGCGATCCGGAGACCTACGAGCGTTTCGACCGCGTGATCCTCACCCACGGCGTGCGCACGGTGTCGGAGCTGGCCTACAGCCGGCACATCAGCGAGGAACTGCCGCGCAACGAGTTCTTCGGCGATGCCGTGCGCGACAAGCTGCTGTACTACCCCACGGTGACGCGCGAACCCTTCCGCAACCAGGGCCGCCTCAGCAGCCTGATGGAGAGCGGCAAGCTGTTCCGCGACCTCGGCCTGCCGGAGCCCACGCTCGCCGACGACCGCTTCATGCTGTGCGGCAGCCCGTCGATGCTGAAGGATCTCGGCGCCATCCTCGACGCGCGCGGGTTCGCCGAGGCGCGCCACGGCGAGGCGGGTCACTACGTGATCGAGCGCGCCTTCGTCGAGAAGTAGGAGCGGGCCATGCCCGCGATCGCGCGGTAAGCGGGCCATGCCCGCGGTCCAGCGCCGCCGGGCGCGAGCCACGTCGTCCTTTCGTGCCTCGATCCGTGCATAATCGCGTGCGGTGGCCGTGCCTCGGCGCGGCGGATGCGAGCTGCTCGGGGGGATTGCGCGCGATGGACTGGCTGCTGGGGCTGATAGCGTTCGTGGACGCGCTGTCGATGTACTGCGTGTTCACGCCGCGCAATGTCCGGCGCGACAGCGTGCCGTGGGCGCGGTTCGCGCTGGCGGCGCACACCACGGAGCTCACGTGGGTGCGGCTCGCGGTGCAGCTGCCGCTCGTGCTGCTGCTGGTGGGCGGCGGGGCGCTCGACAGCGCCCTCGGCGTCGTCGCGCTGCTGGTCGTGGTCGCGAGCTGGCTGGGCATGGTCGGGCTCCTGCGCCAGGCGCTCGGTGCCGGGCGCGCGGTGGAAGAGGCGCTGCAGGCCGGGCTCGGGGCGGACTACCGCCGCGCGATCGCACCCGCCCTCGCCGCCGGGCTGCGCGGTGCGCCCGTATTCGCCGACTGGCGCCATCCGTTCAGGATGCGCCGCCCCGGCGTCGAGGTCATCCGCGACATCCCGTACGCGCCGGGCGGCATCCGCCAGAAGCTCGACATCTACCGTCCCGCCGTGATCCCGCCCGAGGGCTGCCCCGTACTGCTGCAGATCCACGGCGGCGCGTGGGTGATCGGCAACAAGGAGCAGCAGGCGCTGCCGCTGATGTGGCTGCTGGCGAGCAAGGGCTGGATCTGCGTGTCGGTGAATTACCGTCTGAGCCCGAGCGTGGGCTTCCCTACCCATCTCGAGGACTGCAAACGCGCGTTGGCCTGGGTGCGCCGGCACGGGCCCGGGTACGGCATGGACACCGCTTTCGTCGCGGTCACCGGGGGCTCGGCCGGCGGGCACCTGGCGGCGCTGATGGGCCTCACCGGCAACCGCGCCGAACTGCAGCGCGACGATCCCGGCATCGACACCTCGGTGCAGGCCTGCGTGCCGTTCTACGGCATCTACGACTTCCTGACACGTTACGAGCAGCACCCCAACGGCGCGGTGGTCCGCGGCTTCCTGGCAGACCGGGTGATGCACGCCACGCCGGAACAGGATCCCGGCTTGTGGGACATGGCCTCGCCGGTGGCGCAGATCCACGACGATGCCCCGCCGTTCATGCTGCTGCACGGCGAACTCGACAGCCTCGCCCCGCTCGCGGACGCGCGCACCTTCGCGCAGCGCCTGCGGCGCAGTTCGCGCAATCCGGTGGTGTTCGCGGAATTGCCCGGCGCCGAGCACGGGTTCGACTTCATGCATTCGCCGCGCTCGGAGGCCGCGATCGACGGCGTGCACCGCTTCCTCGAGTGGGTGCGCTCGCGGCACCTGGCCTCGCGGGCAGTGCGGAGCGACGCGACGGCCCGCGAG
>CAYXJM010000548.1:0-2185 GCA_964465455.1 uncultured Klebsiella sp. | reverse complement strand
CTCGGCGGGCATCGCGCTCGCCGAGGTGCGCTCCAGCCGCTGGTGCCGGTGCCGCGACACCGCCGAGCTGGCCTTCGGCCGGCACGAGCCCTGGCCGGCGCTGGACTCCTTCTTCGATGCGCGCGAGGACGGGCCGGACCGGACGGCGCAGCTGCTGGCCTATGCGGCCACGCTGCACGCGCCCGCCAACGCGATGCTGGTCACGCACCAGGTGAACGTCGTGGCGGCGACGGGGGTCTCACCGCTTCCGGGCGAGGTGGTCGCGGCCCGCTGGCGGGAGGCGGCGCTCCGTCCGGAATTCGCGTTCCGGCCGGCCTGAGCGCCGGGTTCCGGCGCTGAACGGGACTCCGGACGACCGTTCCGGTCGACGGTTCGGAGGGCGCAGGGCGCCGCCCGATCAGCGCCCGATCAGCGCCTTGTCCTGGTGCTTGCGGTCCTCGGGGGTCTTCAGCAGGTCCTCGGGCGGCGGGCTGCCGTGCGCCAGCAGGTAGGTCAGGCCGCTGGAGGCGGTGAACAGCACCCAGAACACGAAGAAGCCCACGGTGTACGCGGCCTCGCGGCTGTCGGCGAGGTGGAGCCCTACGACATCGAGCTCGTGCGGGTCGATCATCGAGAAGAACACGCCTTCCGCGACGATCGACATCAGGAACGCGGGCCAGAGGACCTGCATCAGGACCCGGCCCACCTTGCGGTCTCCGATCGGCTTGCTCACGAGATGCTCCCTGTCGAATGCGCGCTCACTGCGGCTGCGGCCGTGGCGCGGCGAGCACCAGCGGCCTGGCGAAGCCGTCGGCCGAGCCGGTGAGGCGCCAGTGCCGGTCGGGATCCTCGATGGAGACGTTCCACCGGCCGGACTGCGGCAGTTCGTGCTGGCGCGAACGGTACAGTCCGCCGCCCTCGGCCGCCAGCGTCAGCGTGGCGTCGAGTTCCGATCGCGTAGCGTGCAGCAGGTGCAGCGTGACGAAGGGCGGCAGCGGGGCGTTCGCGGTGCTCTCCAGGCGTAGCGTGGTGCCCCCGGGCACCCGCTCCAGCGCGCCCGACAGGCCCATCGACTGCGCGGCGCGGTCGCGGGCGAGCTGCATGTTGATCGCGCGTCCCTCGCGGTAGTAGTCGTCGACCACCATCGAGTTGTTGGTGCTCGCGGCCAGCCAGAAGGTGATCACGCCGCCGACCAGCGCGGTCGCCGGGGCCAGCATCAGCAGCCAGGGCCAGAGCTGGCGGTACCACGGGGGCGGCGGGGGAGTCATCGTCGCGGGCATCGCGTCACCTGGGCACGTAGAAGGTGGACTTCTCGGTCACCGACACCGAGGGGTCGGCGGCGTCCTCGATCCGGAAGCGGATCACGTTGCTGCCGGGCGTGCCCTTGCCGGGCTGCACCCGCACGCGCACCGGCACCATCCGGTTGCCGGCGGCGGCCACTTCGACCTCGGGCTCGGAGGCGACGAAGATCGAGTCGATCCCATCGACGACGATCCGGTAGCGGCGCGCCGACTCGTCGCTGTTGATGAACTGCAGCCGGTAGACGTTCTCGACCATCCCTTCCTCGACCTCGCGGCCCAGCGTGCCGCGGTCGCGGATCACGTCGACCTTCAGCGGCACGCGCAGTGCCAGGTGCGTGAACAGCGCCACCGTGATCGCCGCCAGGATGCCGGTGTAGACGAGCACCCGCGGCCGGAACACGCGCTGGAACAGCTGCCTGCGGCTCCACTTGTTCTTCAGCCCGTTCTCGGTGTCGTACCGGATCAGGCCGCGCGGGTAGCCCATCTTGTCCATCACCTGGTCGCAGGCGTCGATGCACGAGGTGCAGCCGATGCACTCGTACTGCAGGCCGTTGCGGATGTCGATGCCGGTCGGGCAGACCTGCACACAGAGTTCGCAGTCGATGCAGTCGCCGAGGGCGAGCGCCTTCGGGTCCGCCTCCCGCTTGCGCGAGCCGCGCGGCTCGCCGCGCTTGCGGTCGTACGAGACGACCAGCGTCTCGTGGTCGAACATCACCGACTGGAAGCGGGCATAGGGGCACATGTACATGCACACCTGCTCGCGCAGCCAGCCCGCGTTGATGTAGGTGGCCATCGTGAAGAACAGCGTCCACAGGTTGGCCCACATGCCCGCCTGCCCGAGCGGCAGATCGATCACCAGCGCGCGGATGGGGGTGAAATAGCCGACGAAGGTGATGCCGGTAAAC
>CAYXJM010000547.1:0-2213 GCA_964465455.1 uncultured Klebsiella sp. | reverse complement strand
TCCGGCTGGGCCGGCATCGTGTGGATGCCGCACGCGCTCGGCTTCTGGCTCGGCATGCTGGTGTCGATGGCCGGCGCCATGGCGGTCACGATGGCGCTGGCGCTCACGCTGTTCCTGCGCTGGTTCGGCGCGCACGAGGTGATGGTGCCCACGATGATCGGCGGCATGACCGCGAACATGACGGTGTGCGCGATCGCGCACCACCACGGGCTCACGCCGCTCGACGGCGCGTGGACGGGCGCGCTGATCGGGCTGGCGGTGCTCGCCGTCACCTACGTCGCCAACGCGCGGCTCACGCGGGAGGCCTGAGCATGGACGAGGCCACCGCCCGCAAGTGGGATCGCGCCGCCGCGAGCTTCGACATGATGAACGGCGTCGGCCCCGAGAAGCGCTGGGGGCCGGTCAAGCGCGAGCTGTTCGCGCGCATGCGCGGCGAGATCCTGTTCCTCGCCGTCGGCACCGGGCTCGACATCGCCTTCTTTCCGCCGGGGCAGCGCATCACCGGCATCGACATCTCCGCGGAGATGCTGAAGCGCGCCGCGCCGCGCGCCGCCGCCTACCCCGGCGCGATGGAGCTGCTGCGGCGCGACGTGCTCGACCTCGATTTCCCCGACGCACGCTTCGACCAGGTCTTCACCTCCTGCACCTTCTGCTCCGTGCCGCGTCCCGTGGACGGCCTGAAGCAGCTGCTGCGCGTGCTCAAACCGGGCGGCGAGCTGCACATGTTCGAACACACCGGCAGTAAAGTGCCGGTGTTCAGGCAGGTCATGGACTGGATGACGCCGCTGAGTCGCAACTTCGGTCCCGAGATGAACCGCGACACGGTCGCGAACGTGCAGGCGGCGGGATTCGTTGTCGACAGGGTGCGCAACGTCTATCTCGACGTCGTGAAGATCATCCACGCGCACCGGCCGGACTGAGTCCCGTCCGCTCCCGCGCATGACACCGGAGGAGACATGAGCCACAGCGCCGTCGCGATCACCAACCTGCTGTACCGTTACGCGGAATGCATGGACGGCGGCGACCTCGCGGGAGCGGCCGCGCTGTTCCGCCACGCGCGCGTCAAGAGCGGCAACGAGCTGAAGGACGAGGCCGGCCTGCTCGCGCTGTGGCAGCGCGTGGTGAAGCTCTATCCCTGCGGCACGCCGCGCACCAAGCACGTGATCACCAACCCGATCCTCGAGATCGACGAGGCCGCGGGCAGCGCCAGCTGCCGCTCCTACTACACGGTGCTGCAGGGCGCGCCGGGCTTCCCGCTGCAGGTGGTGGCCGCGGGGCGCTACCACGACGAGTTCGAGCGCGTCGACGGCAACTGGCGTTTCCGCTACCGCGACTACTCGCTGTTCGACCTGCCGGGCGATCTCGGCCATCACCTGAACATGCTGGCGCCGGAGCTCGACGCGGCGGTCACGCGCTCAGGCGGCGCTTCACGGGAACAGGGAGCAGGACGTTCATGAGCGCATTCAATCTCGCGGATCTGTTCGAGCTCGTCGCGGCCACGGTGCCGGAGCGCGAGGCGCTGGTCGCCGGCGCGCGGCGGCTCACGTACGCCGAACTCGACCGGCGCAGCAACCGCCTCGCGCGGCACTGGCAAGCGTGCGGCGTGGGCACCGGGGATCACGTCGCGATCCTCGCCGGCAACCGCGCGGAGTGGATCGAGGCGATGCTCGCCGCCTTCAAGCTGCGCGCGGTGCCGATCAACATCAACTTCCGCTACGTCGAGGACGAGCTGCGCTACATGTTCGACAACGCCGACGTGGTCGCGCTGGTCTACGAGCGGCAGTTCGCGTCGCGGCTGGCGGCGATACGAGGCGGCCTGCCGAAGCTTCGCCACTACCTCGCGCTGGACGACGGGCACGCCGCGGACGACGCGGCGCTCGGCGCCGCCGACTACGAGCGCGCGCTGGCCGCGGCCGACGACGCGCCGCTCGGCATCGAGCGCTCGGGGGACGATCTCTACGTGCTCTACACCGGCGGCACGACCGGCATGCCGAAGGGCACGATGTGGCGCCACGAGGACATCTTCTTCGGCGCGCTGCAGGGCGGTGCGGCCACCGGCGGGCCGCCGATCGCCACGCCGGAGGAGATCGTCGAGCGGGTGAAGACCGGCTTCGCGCTGAGCACCGTGTGCCCGCCGCCGATGATGCACGGCGGCGGCATGTGGAACGCGCTGATCACGATGTACAGCGGCGGCAAGTTCGTGCTGTATTGCG
>CAYXJM010000546.1:0-2224 GCA_964465455.1 uncultured Klebsiella sp. | reverse complement strand
TCGTGGATGCCGCCCTGCGGGAACTGCCACGCGTTCTGCCCGCGCCGGCGCGCCCACAGCAGATCGCCCCGGCTGTTCGCCAGGATGATCCCCACGTTGGGCCGGTATCCCTGCTCGTCGATCACTTCGGATGGTCCGTCGTCTGCCGCACCCGGAGACGCCCGGATGCGGCCGTATTCTTCCACATCCGGTCCGGCGCGGACAAATCAGCGCTGAACGCGGGCAATGACGCTCTTCAGGTAGCGCGTTTCGGGAATCGCGGGATGGATCGGGTGGTCGGGCCCCTGGCCGGCGATCTCGAGGATCTGCACCCGGCGCCCGGCGTGGAAGGCGGCCATGCGCACGATGTCGACCAGCGCGGCCTCCTCGAGGTGCATCGAGCACGAGGCCGAGACCAGGATCGCGTCGTCGGCGAGCAGGTGCATGGCTTCGCGGTTCAGGCGGTGGTAGGCGTTCTCGCCGCTCTTCTGGTCGCGCCGGCGCTTGATGAAGGCGGGCGGATCGAGCACGACGACGTCGTAGCGCTCGCCGGCCTGCGCCAGCGCGTGGAGCTCCTCGAAGGCGTTGCCGGCGCGGAAATCCATGCGCCCGGCGACCCCGTTCAGCGCCGCGTTCGCGGCGGCGATCGCGAGCGCCGGCTGCGAGCTGTCGATGCAGGTCACGGCACGCGCGCCCGCCACGGCCGCCTGCACGCCCCAGCCGCCGACGTAGCTGAACACGTCCAGCACGCGCCGGCCGCGCGCGAGCTCCGCGACGCGGCGGCGGTTCATGCGGTGGTCGTAGAACCAGCCGGTCTTCTGCCCGCCGGTGGCCGAGGCGCGGAAACGGACCCCGTTCTCGCTGAGCTCGAGGAATTCCGGCACCTCGCCCCAGGCGACGCGCGTGTAGAGCGGCAGCTGCTCCATCTCGCGCACGGAGGCGTCGTTGCGCAGCAGGATGCCCGCCGGCGAGAGCATCTCCACGAGCGCCGCGACCAGCTCGCCCTCGAGCCGCTCCATCCCGGCGGTGCCGACCTGCACCACCAGCACCTCGCCGTAACGGTCGACGATCAGGCCCGGCAGGCCGTCGCTGTCGCCGTACACCATGCGGTAGCACGGCGCGTCGAACAGGCGCTCGCGCAGGGCGAGCGCGCTCTGCAGGCGCTCGCGCAGGAACTCCGCTCCCAGCGCCGCGGTGGCGTGCCGGTCGAGCAGGCGCGCGCAGATCAGGGAATGCGGGTTGACGAAGGCGACGCCGAGCGGCTTGCCGTTCGCGGTGCAGAGCAGCGCCTGCTCGCCCGCCGCGAACTGCCTGAGCGGCGTCGCGGCGGTGTCGATCTCGTTGCTGTAGACCCAGTGGTGACCGTGGCGGATGCGCCGGTCCTCGTTGCGCCGCAGCTGCAGGCGGGGCAGGGCCCCGGCGTCGCTCACGCGCGCGCTCCGCGCGCCGGCCCGGACCTCACTCCTCGTCCAGGCTGTGCTCGTAGCCCTCGGCGTCGAGCAGGGCGTCGAGCTCCTCGAGGCTGTCGGCGCGCAGGCGGAAGAACCAGCCCTCGCCGTAGGGATCGCCGTTGACCAGCTCGGGCGAGCTTTCCAGAGCCTCGTTCACCTCGACGATCTCGCCCGAGACCGGCGCGTAGATGTCGGAAGCCGCCTTCACCGACTCCACCACGCCGGCCTCGTCACCGGCGTCGATGTGCGTCCCGCGTTCGGGGAGCTCGACGAAAACCACGTCGCCGAGCGCGCTCTGCGCGTGATCGGTGATGCCCACGCTGACCAGTCCACCACTCTCGACCCTGGCCCACTCGTGTGTCACGGCGTATTTGCGGTCGCTGGGAATGTGGCTCATCGGAATACCCCGTCGTCGGGAGGAGGAGTGGCGCGGACGGCGGCGATTCTACCGTCGGCGGGGACAAAACAAAACACGAGCGCGGGCTACTGCAGCCCCATCGCGCGGCGCATGAACTCGCGCTTGAGGGGCGCGAACGCATGCACGGCGCTCATGCCGAAATTGCGCGCGAGCCTCGGCACGGGGCGGTCGTCGCCGTAAAGCAGGCGAAAGCCTTCCATCGCGCGCAGCATCAGGCCGTTTTCGCCGCGGCGGCGGCGCTGGTAGCGTGGGAGCACCTCGGCGTCGCCGGGCGCTCGCCCGCGCGCGCGGGCACGCAGCAGTTCCTCGACGAGCACGCGGACATCGGCGAGTCCCAGGTTGATGCCCTGGCCCGCGAGCGGATGCACGACGTGGG
>CAYXJM010000545.1:0-2225 GCA_964465455.1 uncultured Klebsiella sp. | reverse complement strand
CGATCGAACATCCGCGACATCTCCGCTACCACCTTCACCCCGGCACCCTGTTCATGACCAGTCCCGCCAGCCGCTCCGCCCCGATCCGGTCGATGGCCTCGCGCACCGCGCGCGTGCGCGCCGCGCCGTAGGGCACCACCAGCACCGTGCTGTCCACCCAGCCGAGCAGCGGGTGCACGGACGGCAGCGCCGGCGCCTCCGGCAGGTCCAGCACGATGAAGCGGTCGCTGTAGCGTGCGCGCGCGGCGCGCACCAGCTCCGCCATGCGCGGCCCGCCCAGCAGCTGCGGCTCCAGCGCCTCGTTGCCGTAGGGAATCACCCGCATGCGCGCCACGCCCGGCGCGTAGACGATGTCGTCGATGTGCATGCGCTCGTCGGCGAGATAGTCGGTCAGGCCGAGCTCCGGAAAGGGCACCAGCATGCGGTGCAGGGCCGTCGGGTACGGGTTGCACTGGACCAGCAGCGCCGTGCGCCGGTAATCGGCCGCGAGCGCCGCGGCGAGGTTCATCGCCACGTAGCTCGCGCCGGCACCGCGCACCAGCCCGGTGATGCCGACCACGAAATTGCCGCCTTCGCGCCGCGCCGACAGCTGTTGCAGCAGGTCGTTGAACTGCGCCAGCGTGGCCTTGTTGCGCGTGAGCGGGTGCACCACGCGATGCGCCTCGAACTCGACATCGGAGAGCCGCGAGACCTCCTTCATCCCGGTGATGCGCGCGCGGCCGGCGCCGATCAGTTCGTTCAGCCCCGTGGTCGGCTCCGCTCGTTCGGTCACCTTGCTACTCCTCGCTCTGCCACCGACCGTCACGCCACACGCAGAAACGCCGCGCAGGCCGCGGCGGTGAGCAGCCCCAGCAGCGCCAGCCCGGCGCGGCGCCACTGCGCCGCGGGGTCCGCCATCGGGTCGCGCCACACCGGCAGCTCCACCAGCGGCTTCACCTGCAGTTCGTCGGCGAGCAGGGCCAGGCTCTTGGCGCTGCGTGCGCTGGATGCCGCCTGCAGCAGGCCCAGGTAGGCGAGCACCGCGCCCGCCGCGAGCGCGGCCAGCAGTTGTTGCCAGGCCGGCCAGCCGCTGCCGAGGCGCGGATTCCCCGGGCCGGCGCTCAACGTGTACGGGAGCTCCGGCCGCCCGCGCGTGCGCGCGGCGGTCTCGGCCTGCCGCGCCAGCGCCGACCCGGCGTCGCGCAAGGCGGCATCCGCCGCGCTGACGGCCCGGTCCAGCTGCTGGATCTGCTCGTTCTCCCCTTCGAGGCGTACCAGCTCGGCACGCGCCTCCTCGATCAGGCGCCCCAGCTGCCGCTCCTGCCGCGCGCTGGCCTCGGCGACGCCACGCAGCTGCGCCAGCTCCTCCTGCGCGGCGGCGTGCCGCGCGGCCAGCGCCGCATGCCGGGTGCCGGCGGCGACCAACTCGTCCTGCGCGCCGGCGAGATTCCGCGACAAGGCATCCACCTGCTGCTGCGCCCGGGCACTTTCGGCCCGGGCAGTCTCGATCCCTGCCGGCGTCGCGCCGGGCTTGCCCGCGAGATCCGCCGCGGCGGCCGCGGCCCGCCCCAGCGCGGCCTGGGCGTCGCGCAGCTGCGCCTCAAGCGCCTGCACGCGCGCGTCGTCCGGCTCGGCCTCTTCGAGCCCGGTTGCCAGTTCCTGCACCCGCGACTCCAGTTCGGCCTGGCGGCTGCGGCCGGCCCGCATGTCGAGGGCCAGCGCCTCGGCCTCGGCCTGCAACTTGCCGAGCCGCGCTCCGGCGGCCGCGTCACCGCCCTCGGGCAGGGCGGCGAGCGCGGCGGCGAGCGCCTGCTCCGCGGCGGCACGCGCCTCGCGCGCGGCCTGCACCTCGCGCTCCAGGCGCGCGGCATCGGCGGCCTGCGACGCAGCCAGCGTCTCGCGGCTGTGCGCCACGAGCTCATCGATCAGTTGCTTCAGCGTCTCGCGCAGGCCGGCCGGGTGGGCGCCCTCCCAGCCCAGCAGCAGCTCGCGCCCCCGCGTTTCGGCGCGCAGTGCGCCCCCGGGGTGAGCGGAGGCGAGTGCTCGGAGCCGCTCAGCGGCGGCGGGCATAGCGTCGAGCGCGTTGCTGTCGAAGGCGAGCACCGCGTCGGAGACGTAGGTGCGGGGAAGGAAGGAGCCGGCGGCCAGCAGTGCGAGGACGGCGACGCAGAACAGCACGAACAGCCGCGCGCGCAGGCGGGCGTATTCGCGGCGCATGGTGGTCATCAGCCCTGCATTCATTCCCG
>CAYXJM010000544.1:0-2233 GCA_964465455.1 uncultured Klebsiella sp. | reverse complement strand
GCGCTGATCATCGCCACCGGCGCCTCGGCGCGCTACCTCGGCCTGCCCTCGGAGGAGAAGTTCCTCGGCCGCGGCGTCAGTGCCTGCGCCACCTGCGACGGCTTCTTCTACCGCGGCAAGACGGTGGCGGTGATCGGCGGCGGCAACACCGCGGTCGAGGAGGCGCTGTACCTGTCGAACCTCGCCGCCAAGGTCTACGTGGTGCACCGCCGCGACGCGCTGCGCTCGGAGAAGATCCTGCAGCAGCGCCTGCTGGCGCGTGCCGCCGAGGGCAAGGTCGAGATGCTGTGGAACCAGACGCTCGACGAGGTGCTGGGCGATGCCTCGGGCGTGACCGGCATGCGCATCCGCTCCACCGCGGACGGTGCCACGCGCGAGATCGCGCTCGACGGCGTCTTCGTCGCGATCGGCCACTCGCCGAACACCGGCCTGTTCGCCGGCCAGCTCGAGATGCAGAACGGCTACATCCGCACCCGCAGCGGACTCGACGGCAACGCGACCGCGACCAGCGTGCCCGGCGTGTTCGCCGCCGGCGACGTGGCCGATCACGTCTACCGCCAGGCGATCACCTCGGCGGGCTTCGGCTGCATGGCGGCACTCGACGCGGAAAAATTCCTCGACGCGCACTGAAGCGCATGCCCTCCATCCCGTGGCTGACGGCGGACGTGGAGGCATTCCCCCCGCTCGAGCGCGCACTCGCCGAACCCGACGGGCTGCTCGCGGCGGGCGGCGACCTGAGTCCCGCGCGGCTCCTCGCCGCCTACCGCCGCGGCATCTTCCCGTGGTTCGAGGAGCCCGAGCCCATCCTGTGGTGGTCGCCCGACCCGCGCGCGGTGCTGTTCCCCGCAGAGCTGCACGTCTCCGCGAGCCTGCGTCGCACGCTGCGCCGGCGCATCTACCGCGTGAGCGCCGACCGCTGCTTCGCGCGCGTGATCGCGTCCTGCGCGGCGCCGCGCGCGCGCACCGCCGACACGTGGATCGGCGCCGGCATGCGCGCTGCCTATTGCGAGCTGCACCGCCTCGGGCACGCGCACTCCATCGAGACCTGGCGCGGCGACGAGCTGGTCGGCGGACTGTACGGGATCGCGCTCGGGCGCGTGTTCTTCGGCGAATCGATGTTCAGCCGCGCCGACGACGCCTCCAAGGTCGCGCTGGTGCACCTCGCGGAACAGCTGCGCGCCTGGGACTTCGCGCTGATCGACTGCCAGCAAGACACGCCGCACATGCGCCGGCTCGGCGCGCGGACGATTTCCCGCGCGCGATTTCGCGGTATATTGGACGCCAACGTGGACCTGCCCGGGCGCCCCGGCCCGTGGCAACTGGACTGGAGTCATGGCGAGGAGGCATGGGTAACCCCGTAACCCTGCTGGCGAACGTGCGCGTGTTCGCCACCTATCCGCACAACTGCAGCTACCTCGCTGGCGAGCAGGCGACGACGCTGTTCGTCGATCCGAGCACGCCGATCGACGCGCGCATCTACAGCCAGCTCTCCTACATCGGCTTTCGCCGCAGCGGCCCCCACCTCTACCGTCCGCACTGCGCGGCCTGCAACGCCTGCGTGCCGGCGCGCGTGCCGGTGGATGCGTTCGCCCCCAACCGCGGCCAGCGACGCGTCCTCGCGCGCAACGCCGACCTGCGGGCGGAGGTCGTGGACTCGATCCACAGCGACGCGCACTTCGCGCTCTACAGCCGCTACATCGAGCAGCGCCACCGCGACGGCGACATGTATCCCCCGGATCGCGACCAGTACGACTCCTTCCTCACACGCGAGTGGGGCAGCACCAGCTTCGTGGAGTTCCGCGCCGCCGGGCGCCTGCTCGCGGTGGCGGTGGTGGACCGTCTCGACAACGGGCTGTCCGCCATCTACACGTACTACGAGCCCGGCGAGGAGAAGCGCAGCCTCGGCAGCTACGTGATCCTGTGGCAGATCGAGCGCGCGCGTGAACTCGGGCTGCCGGCGGTCTACCTGGGCTACTGGATCCGCAACTGCCGCAAGATGAACTACAAGACGCGCTTCCGCCCCATCGAGCTGCTCACCAACGGCCACTGGGTGCGCATTTCCTGAGCGGCTGATTTGGGCAAAAGTAGGCGAGCCCGGCCCGCGCCCTCTCGCAGCGGCTTTGCTTCCGCCCCCCCGATCAGGCAGAATGCCGCGGCCTGTATATCACTCGAGTGGGACTGGATGGCGAAAGAAGACGTGTTGGAAATGGAAGGCGAGGTGGTCGACACCCTG
>CAYXJM010000543.1:0-2245 GCA_964465455.1 uncultured Klebsiella sp. | reverse complement strand
TGGCCGGCATGAACGTCGTCGGCGACCTTTTCGGCGCCGGCAAGATGTTCCTGCCGCAGGTGGTGAAGAGCGCGCGCGTGATGAAACAGGCGGTGGCCTGCCTGCTGCCGCACATGAACACGGACCGCGCCGAAGGCAGCCGCAGCACCAACGGCACGGTTCTGCTCGCCACCGTGAAGGGCGACGTGCACGACATCGGCAAGAACATCGTCGGCGTGGTCATGCAGTGCAACAACTTCGAGGTCATCGACCTCGGCGTCATGGTGTCCTGCGAGCGCATCCTCGCGGCCGCGCGGGAGCACGACGTCGACGTGATCGGCCTGAGCGGGCTGATCACGCCCTCGCTCGACGAGATGGTCCACGTCGCGAGCGAGATGCAGCGCCTCGGCTTCGACATCCCGCTGCTGATCGGCGGCGCCACGACCTCGAAGGCGCACACCGCCGTGAAGGTCGAGCCCGCCTATGCCGCCGGCCCCACCGTGTACGTGCCCGACGCCTCGCGCGGCGTCACCGTGGTGTCGCAGCTGCTGAGCGACACGCAGCGCGAGGAGTTCGTCGCCACACGGCGGCGCGAGTACGCGGAGATCCGCGAGCGCAACGCGAAGCGTCCGACCCGGGCGCCGCTGCTCGCCTACGCCGACGCCGCGGCGAACGCGGCCGCGCTCGACTGGGCCGCGTACCAGCCGCCGCGCCCCTCGTTCACGGGCGTGCGCGTGTTCGGGGATTTTCCGCTCGCGGATCTGCTCGGGACCATCGACTGGACGCCGTTCTTCATCTCCTGGGACCTCGCCGGGAAGTACCCGGCGATCTTCGACGACGCCACGGTCGGCGCGGCCGCGCGCAACCTGTTCGACGACGCGCAGAAGCTGCTGCGCCGCATCATCGACGAGAAGCTGCTGGTAGCGCGCGCCGTGGTCGGGTTCTGGCCGGCGGCGCGACTCGGCAGCGACGACATCGAGGTCTTCACCGACGAGACCCGCAGCACGCGCCTGGCGGTGCTGCACCACCTGCGCCAGCAGCAGGCGCAGGCCGACGGGCGACCGAACCTGAGCCTGGCCGATTTCGTGGCCCCGGCGGGCGGCCCGCCGGACTGGATCGGCGCCTTCGCCGTCAGCACCGGCTTCGGGGCCGACGAGCTGGCGGCGCGCTTCCACGCCGAGCACGACGACTACAACAGCATCATGACCAAGGCGCTGGCGGACCGCCTGGCGGAATCGCTGGCCGAGCACATGCACCGGCTGGTGCGGCGCGAGCTCTGGGGCTATGCGCCGGCGGAGAACCTCGCCAACGAGGAACTGATCCGAGAACGCTATCGCGGCATCCGGCCCGCGCCCGGCTACCCGGCCTGCCCCGACCACACGGAGAAGGCGACGCTTTTCCGGCTGCTGGACGCCGAGCGCAGCACCGGTATCAGGCTGACGGAGAACTTCGCGATGCACCCGGCCGCCGCGGTCAGCGGCTGGTATTTCGCCCACCCCGAGGCGCGCTATTTCGCCGTGGGCAAGATCGGGCGCGACCAGCTCGAGGCGCTGGCGGCCCGCAAGGGCAGGCCGGTCGACGAGATGGAACGCTGGCTGCGGCCCAACCTGGCCTGACCCGATGCGAGCGGATCGACTAATGGACGAGAGGAAGCAGATGAGTCAACAGCCACCGGGAGAGCAAGGCGGCGCCAGCGGCAAGAAGCCGGCGTCACTGCTGCGCATCGTGAAGAGCATTGCCGCCGCCGCATTCGGGGTGCAGAGCAACCGCAACCGGGAAGCCGACTTCACCCACGGCAACTACCGCCACTTCATCATCGGCGGCATCGTGTTCACCGTGATCTTCGTGCTGACGGTCGCGTTCGTCGTGTCGCTGGTGCTGAAGAACGCCGGGGCGCCCTGAGCGCGGGGGACCGGGAAATGTCGTCTCAGTGTCCCGAGATCCAGAATACGGCGGTGATCACGGCGATCGCGACCAGCAGCACCGCGCTGACGGCGTCGACCCTGCTGTCCGCTGCGCGTTCCTCGGCGGGGATCTCGACGGGGGTGTTCGGGTTGGCCATTGGATCAGTGTTCCTTCTGTGCGGTTTTCGAGGGCGCGATTGTGGCCGATTGCACCGCCCCTCTCAAGCCTCGCCCGCCTCGTGCGCGGCGCCGGGGCGGAATATCACGGATGATTATTTGGTTATAAAAATTGATTTCTTTTATAGCCATAATCGCTCTGCTAACGTGAGTGTGTTCGCCTCGACGTGACGCACAGCGGCGCT
>CAYXJM010000542.1:0-2251 GCA_964465455.1 uncultured Klebsiella sp. | reverse complement strand
CCTGATGGCGGACCCGGAACTGAGCCTGCAGAGTATCCTGATGGTGGCGGCGATCGTCGGCCGCCCGAAGGCGTTCACCTACGTGGCCTGGGTCGCGGTGTTCAGTATCGCGGCAGGCCTGATCTTCGGAGCCTGGGTGGATGCCGCGCAGTTTTGATCATGGCACTTTGGAGACCGCAACATGCTGACCGTGAAGATCCTGGGATCGGGGTGCGCCAATTGCCGCAAGCTCGAGGCGGTGGCGAAGGAGGCGGCCGCCGAGGCGGGCGTGCAGGCGGAGTTCGTCAAGGTGACGAACATGAGCGACATCATGGCCTACGACATCCTGTCGACGCCCGCGTTGGTGATCGACGAGAAGGTGGTCTGCTCGGGGCGCATCCCCACGCGCGCCGAAGTGGGTGCGTGGCTCGCTGCCCGAGACGCCTCGGCGTAGCGGCGCTCGCGGCGCCGGGGTCGCTGCGGCGCGATCATCACGGCCTTCAACCTGCCGGTCGGCGGGCCGGGATTGTTGCGGTTGTCGCGCAAGGACGGTCGGCGTCATTCGACCAGATCAAGGCGCGGCATCCACGGGCGCGCGAAAATACGAAAAGTTGCTTGGAATGGCAGGAGCCGCACCGATGACTCATCCGCTCGCCGGCACGCTGGCGCCCAAAGACAGCCTCACCGACATCCCCGCCCTGCTGGCGGCCTACGCCGGGCGCAGGCCGGACCCCGAAGACCCCGCGCAACGCGTCGCCTTCGGCACCAGCGGCCACCGCGGCAGCGCGCTCGCCGGCAGCTTCAACGAGGCCCACGTGCTCGCGATCACGCAGGCCGTGTGCGAGTACCGCGCCGGGGCCGGCATCACGGGGCCGCTGTACCTCGGCAAGGACACGCACGCGCTGTCGCGCCCGGCCGAGCGCAGCGCGCTCGAGGTGCTGGCCGCGAACGGCGTGGACACGCGTATCCAGTCGGGCGACGGCTATACGCCGACGCCGGTGATCTCGCGCGCGATACTGGCGTGGAACCGCGACCCCGCGGTGGCGCGCGCCGACGGCATCGTGATCACGCCCTCGCACAACCCGCCGCCCGACGGCGGCATCAAGTACAACCCGCCGCACGGCGGCCCGGCCGATACCGACATCACGGGCTGGATCGAGGCACGCGCGAACGCGCTGCTGGCGGGGGACAACCGCGAGGTGAAGCGCCTGCCGTACGAGAGGGCGCTGGCCGCGACGAGCACGAGGCAGGAAGACTTCGTGGCGCCCTACGTCGCCGACCTGGAGAACGTGATCGACATGGCGGCGATCCGTGCCGCCGGCGTCCGCATCGGCGTGCATCCGCTGGGCGGCGCGGCAGTGGCCTACTGGGCCCCGATCGCCGCGCGCTACGGGCTGGACATCGAGGTCGTCGACGCGACCGTGGATCCGGCCTTCGCGTTCATGACGCTCGACCACGACGGCAAGATCCGCATGGACTGCTCGAGTCCCTGGGCGATGGCGAGCCTGGTCGCACTGAAGGACCGCTTCGACATCGCCTGGGGCAACGACGCGGACGTGGATCGCCACGGCATCGTGACGCCCTCGGGCGGACTGATGAACCCGAACCACTACCTCGCGGTGGCGATCGACTACCTCCTGACGCACCGGCCGCAATGGTCCGCGCGCGCGGCGGTGGGCAAGACGCTGGTGTCCTCGGCGCTGATCGACCGCGTGGTGGCCGGGCTCGGGCGCACGCTGTGCGAGGTGCCGGTCGGTTTCAAGTGGTTCTCGGGCGGCCTGCTGGACGGCAGTTTCTGTTTCGGCGGCGAGGAGAGCGCCGGGGCATCGTTCCTGCGTCGCGACGGCAGCGTGTGGACCACCGACAAGGACGGCATCATCCTCGCCCTGCTGGCGGCGGAAATCACCGCGGTCACCGGCAGGGACCCGGGCCGCTGCTACCAGGAGCTCGCGGCGAAGTACGGGGCGCCGTGCTACACGCGCATCGACGCCGCGGCAAGCCCGGCCGAGAAGGCCGCGTTCAAAAGGCTCACGGCGGAGCGCGTGACGGCCGCCACGCTGGCGGGCGATGCGGTCACGGCGAGGTTGACCCACGCGCCGGGCAACGGCGCGGCGATCGGCGGCCTCAAGGTCACGACGGAGCGCGGCTGGTTCGCCGCGCGTCCCTCGGGCACCGAGGACATCTACAAGATCTACGCCGAGAGTTTCGTCGGCCCGGAACACCTGCAGCAGATCCTGCAGGAGGCACGACAGATCGTCGGCGCGGCGCTCGC
>CAYXJM010000541.1:0-2253 GCA_964465455.1 uncultured Klebsiella sp. | reverse complement strand
CGGTCACCATCGAGCCGAACAGCACGTAGGGCGCGAACACGAACAGCTGCGATGCGTCGGTCGCGATCACGGCGTCCTTGCGCAGGAGCTTGCGGATCATGCGGTAGGGCTGCGTGAGCGGCGGCGCGCTGCGGTTCTGCAGCCACGCACGGCACATGTTCACCCAGCCGAGGAACAGCGGCGCGAGCACGACCGCCACGGTCACGGCGAACAGCTGGGTGAAGAGCGCGACGGCGGTCACAGGACTATCACCAGCAGCACGAGCAGCGTGACGAAGCTGTAGGCGAGGTACACCGAGATGCGCCCCGTCTGCAGCCGCCCGACCACGGTCGCGGTGCGCCGCACCGCGCGCGCCAGCGGCAGGTACAGCACGCCCCAGAAGCGGTCCTCCACCGTGACGCGGTAGACCGGGTGCTCGTCGAAGGGCGACGGCAACTCGCGGCGCATGCGGAAGAACGGGTCGAAGATGTGGCGGATCGGCTGGCCGAAGCCTTCGGCGGTGTCCTGCATGCGCGCGTCCTGCAGCGGGAAGCCGCAGTCCCAGGCCGGCGCGCGGCGCGTGCGCCCGTGGTACAGGCGCTTCGCGACCAGCACGGTCAGCCCCAGCACCAGCACGATGCCGACGAGGAACACCACGGGCCGGTAGGCCGCGCGCTCGGGCGCCACCGGCACCAGTCCGAAGACGCCGGAGCCCGCGTGCGCCAGCCCTGCGCCGAGCAGTTCGCCGGCGACCCCGTCGAGCAGGCGGAGCACCAGCGCCGGCAGCAGGCCGAGGAGCACGCAGCAGGCCGCGAGCCACAGCAGCCCCAGGCGCTCGAGGCGCCCGCAGTCGTGCGCCTCGGCGAGGGCGCGCTCGCGCATCTGCCCGAGGAAGATCACGCCGTAGAACTTGACCATCACGTAGGCGGCGAGGGCCGCCGTCAGCGCGAGCAGCGAGGCGCCCAGCGGCACCAGCATGTTCATGAAGGGCTGCGGCACGTCGGGCGTCAGCAGGAAGGCCTGCAGCAGCATCCACTCGGAGACGAAGCCGTTCAGCGGCGGCAGCCCCGCGATCGCCAGCGTCCCGACCAGCGCCGTCCACGCCACCCACGGCATGCGGCGGATCAGGCCGCCGAGCTTGCCGAGGTTGCGCTCGCCGGTCGCGTGCAGCACGGAGCCGGTCGCGAGGAACAGCAGGCTCTTGAACATCGCGTGGTTCAGGCAGTGGTAGAGCGTGGCGGCCAGCGCCAGCGCCGCCGGGGCGCCCATGCCCGCGGCGTGGAACAGCAGCGCGAGGCCGGTGCCCGCGAACACGATGCCGAGGTTCTCGATCGAGGAGTACGCGAGCAGCCGCTTCATGTCCGTCTGCACGGCCGCGAACACCACGCCGTACAGCGCGCTGAACAGGCCGAGCGCGAGCAGCGCCGCCCCCCACCACCACAGCGGCGCGGGCAGCAGGTCGAAGGTCACGCGCAGCACGCCGTAGACGGCGGTCTTCAGCATCACGCCGCTCATCAGCGCGGAGACCGGCGACGGCGCGGCCGGGTGCGCCTCGGGCAGCCACACGTGCAGCGGCACCAGCCCGGCCTTGGCGCCGAAGCCGAGCACCGCCAGGCCGAAGGCCAGGCTCGCGCGCGCCGCCGGCAGCTCGGCCGCGCGCATCGCGTCGAAGGTGAACTGCCAGCTGCCGCCCTGCAGCACGCCGAAGCAGAGCAGGATCGCGATCGCCCCGACGTGCGCGAGCAGCAGGTAGAGGAAACCGGCGGCGCGGATCTCGGGGATACGGTGCTGGGTGGTGACGAGGAAATACGAGGCCAGCGCCATCGATTCCCAGCTGACCATGAACGCGTAGGCGTCGTTGGCAAGCAGCACCAGCGCCATGCTGGCGAGGAAGACGTGGTACTGCAGGCACAGCAGCCCGGGCGAGGTGCCTTCGCCGGCGCGGAAATAGCCGGCCGCGAACACGCTGATCCCGGCCACGGCGCTGCCGAGCAGGAGCAGGAAGAAGGCGGAAAGCGAATCGAGCCGCAGGTGCATCGGCAGATCGGGAAGCCCGAGCGGCAGCACCAGTTCGGCCGGCGGCGCGGCGAGACCGGCGAGGCCGGCGGCGGCGAGCAGCACGCCGCCCAACGCGCCGAGCGGAAACAACAGGCGGCTGACGACGAAGGTACTTTGCGGGCGCACCAGGCCCGCCAATCCCACGACCAGCCAGCCGAGCGCAACCGCCAGCGCGGCGATCAGCGCCAGCCGTGGCTCAGGCACCCGAGCCGTCCG
>CAYXJM010000540.1:0-2253 GCA_964465455.1 uncultured Klebsiella sp. | reverse complement strand
CCAGCGTGCGCGCCGCGCGGTCGGCCGCGTAATCGAGCGTCAGTACCTGCCGGCCCGCCGGCGCGATCGCGCCGGTCCACACGGTCTCGATGCCGGCAACCACCATCGCGCCGACCAGCACCATCGCGAGCGGCCCGTGCGCGGTGTCGAACAGGCAGACCAGCCGCTCGTTGCGCGCGAACAGGCCCGGGACCGACGCGGCCGTGACCTGGTTCACCGAGAACAGCTTGCCGGGCACGTAGCGCAGCTTGCGCAGCTCGGCCGAGAGCGGCATGTGCACCCGGTGGTAGTCGCGCGGCGAGAGGTAGATCGTGGCGAAGGCGCCGTTCTCGAACAGGCGCGCGTCGTCCGCGTCGGCCAGCAGCTCGGCGGCGCTGAACCAGTGTCCCTTGGCCTGGAAGATGCGCCCGTCGTCGATGGCGCCGAGCTGGCTCACGGCGCCGTCGGCGGGCGAGACGAGCGCGTCGGCGGCGCCGTCCAGCGGCCGGGCACCCTCGCGCAGCGCGCGCGTGAAGAAGGCGTTGAAGTGCGGGTAGACGGCCGGATCCGGCTCCGCGGCCTCGCTCATGTCGACCGCGAAGTGCGCGATGAAGCGCCGGACCAGGAAGTCCTTCAGCGGCTGCAGGCGCGAGGTGGCCAGCACCCCGAGCGCTCGCGACAGCAGGTGTTGCGGCAGCAGGTGCTGCAGGGCGATGAAGAGGCGGTCGCGCAGGCTGCGCGCGTCGGCGGTCATGGGCTTTCTCCGGTGATCTGCAGGTAGCTGGCATAGCGCGCCGCGCTGACGGCGCCCGCCTCGACCGCCTCGCGCAGGGCGCAGCCCGGCTCGTTGCGGTGCTCGCAGTCGCGGAAGCGGCAGCGTCCGAGCCAGGGGCGGAATTCGACGAAGCCCCGCGCGGTGCGCGCGGCGTCGAGGTGAGCGAGGCTGAATTCGCGGATGCCGGGCGAATCGATCAGGTCGCCGCCCGCGGGCAGGTGGTAGAGCCGCGCGGCCGTGGTGGTGTGGCGTCCCTTGGTCACCGCGTGCGAGAGCTCGCCGACGCGGATGTCGCGCTCGTGGGGCAGCAGCGCCGCGATCAGCGAGGACTTGCCGACGCCCGACTGGCCGACGAAGGCGGTGGTGTGCCCGGCAAGCGCGGCGCCGAGCGCGTCGAGGCCGCCGGCGCGCGCCGAGGCGTGCAGCACCGGGTAGCCGATCGCGCGGTACACGCCGAGCAGCGGTTCGAACGCGCCGGGGTCCGTCAGCAGATCGGTCTTGTTGAGCAGGATCAGGGCCCGCAGCCCGATGTCCTCGGCCGCCGCGAGATAGCGGTCGAGCAGGTTGGCGTGCGGCGGCGGCTCCGGCGCGATCACGATCACGATCTGGTCGAGGTTGGCCGCGGCCGGGCGCAGCGTGCCGTGCATGTCGGGCCGGCTCAGCACGCTCGCGCGCTCGTGGCGCGCCGTCACCACGCCGCCCTCCCCCGCGCGTTGCCAGACCACGCGGTCACCGGCCACCAGCGAATCGATGTTGGCACGGATGTGGCAGCGGCGGATGCTGCCCGGGACGCTCGCGTCCTCCACGTCGACCTGCTTGCCGAAGCGCGAGATCACCACGCCGTCGAGCGCCGGCGCGTCGGCATCGGGCGCGTGGCCGGCGTGCCCGGTGCGCCGGCGCTGAAGCTTCTCCACGCGGCGCGCCTGGTTCTGGCTCAGCTTGCGTCCGGCCATGGGGCGTCGGGCTTGTCAGCGTCGCGCGCACGACGCCGCGCGGGCGCGGCGGCAGGCGATGCGGGGGTGGGCTTGTTGCATAATGCGGGCGTGAAGGGGTGTTGTCTCAGGTCGCGTGGCGCGGGAGTCTAGCATGGTGCTCGAGGACGGTTTGGTCTGGGTCGACCTGGAAATGACGGGGCTCGACCCCGATCGCGACGTGATCATCGAGATCGCGACCATCGTCACCGATGCGAACCTGAACGTGATCGCCGAAGGCCCGGTGATCGCGATTCACCAGGGCGACGCCGTGCTCGCCGGCATGGACGAGTGGAACACGCGCCAGCACGGGCAGTCGGGCCTGACGCAGCGCGTGCGCGCGAGCCGCATCGACGCGGACCAGGCGCAGGACCTGACGCTCGAGTTCCTGGGCCGCCACGTGCCGCCCGGCAAGTCGCCGATGTGCGGCAACAGCATCTGCCAGGACCGGCGCTTCATGGCGCGCCACATGCCGCGCCTCGAGGCCTTCTTCCACTACCGCAACCTCGACGTCAGCACCGTGAAGGA
>CAYXJM010000539.1:0-2259 GCA_964465455.1 uncultured Klebsiella sp. | reverse complement strand
CGCTACATGGGCGGGCCGCCCTGGAAGGTGCCGGACGTCTACCGGCGCTGCTCGGCGGTGACGCACGCGTCGCGCGTGGTCACGCCGTCGCTCCTGTGCTACGGCGAGCACGACGAGCGCGTGCCGGCCTCTCAGGGGCGCGAGTTGTACCGCGTGCTCCAGGGCAACGGCGTCCCGTCGCAGCTGGTCGTGTATCCTCGCAGCGGGCACTTCGTGTTCGAACCGGCCCTACAGCGCGATCTCCAGCAACGCTGGCTCGCGTGGCTCGAGCACTGGTTCGCCGCGGTGGACGGGAAGGCGCCGGGCGACTTCGAGTACGACAGTCGCTCGTTTCGTCGGGGGGCGCGCTGAGTAGACCTGTTAATCCGGCGGTAATCGCTTCTAACCGCTTTCGGGACAAGGCGTTGCCGGGCGGGCGGAGCCAAAATAAAGGTTTATCCCGCGCCCCGAAACCGTTACCTTTGGGCGATGGCGCCGCGTTCTTTTGCCCGAATCGGGGATGTCCTCCCGTCCGTCCTTCGCGACCTCGGGCTCCAGAAGAAATTCAGCGAGCGGCAGGTGGTCGAGAAATGGGCCGCCGTCGTGGGACCGGAACTCGCGCAACGCGCGCGCGCGCTGCGCTGCGAGAACGGCACGCTGACCGTGCACGTGGACCACGGCGCCTGGATGCAGGAACTGCACTTCATCGAGAAGGACCTGCTCTCGAAGCTGCGCGCTGCGTGCCCGGGCGTGGAACTCACGCGCATCCGGTTCACCGCGCGCGAAAACGAATGAGCGCGGCGCCGCCGCGCGGACAGGCCGGGCCGTCGCCCGGGGAGGCTCCATGAGAAGCGGTGGAGACACGAGCCGGCCGTCGCCGGAGAAGAAGATGCCGCCGGTTCCCCCGGCGGGCCCGGGGAACCCGATGAACGGAAAGGCCGAGATGACGCAAGAATACACAGCCAAACAGATCCAGGTGCTCAAGGGACTCGAGGCGGTGCGCAAGCGCCCCGCGATGTACATCGGCAGCACCGACATCCACGGCGTCCACCATCTCATCTACGAAGTCGTCGACAACTCGATCGACGAGGCGATGGCGGGGTACTGCAACGAAATCGAGGTCATCATCCATGACGACCTCACGGTGAGCGTGGAGGACAACGGGCGCGGCATCCCGGTCGACATCCACCCCACGCAGCACCGCCCCGCGGTGGAGGTCGTGATGACCACGCTGCACGCCGGCGGCAAGTTCGACCGCGATTCCTACAAGGTCTCCGGCGGCCTGCACGGCGTGGGCGTGTCCGTCGTCAACGGGCTGTCGCAATGGCTCGAGGTGGAGATCCACCGCGACGGCCGGTGCTACACGCAGCGCTACGAGCGCGGCATCCCCGCCAACGATCTCCAGGAGCTCGGCGCCACCGACCGGCGCGGCACCAAGGTGACGTTCCTCCCCGATGCGGAAGTCTTCGAGAAGGTCGACTACCAGTACGAGACCCTGGCCCAGCGCCTGCGCGAACTCGCCTTCCTGACCAAGAACCTGAAGATCGCCTTCGAGGACCAGCGCGCCGGCAAGCCGCGCCGCCAGGTGTTCCAGTACGAGGGCGGCATCGTGTCGTTCGTGAAGTACATCGACACGGCCAAGACGCTGATCACCCCGCAGCCCATCTTCCTGCAGGCGGAGAAGGACGGCGTGCAGGTGGAAGTGGCGATGCAGTACACCGACGGCTACGCCGAGAACGTGTTCTCCTTCGCCAACAACATCAACACCATGGAGGGCGGCACGCACCTGGTGGGCTTCAAGGCCGCGCTGACGCGCACCATCAACAACTACGCGGCCGCCAACAACCTGTTCAAGAAGGAACGGGTGACACTGGGCGGCGACGACGTGCGCGAGGGCCTGACCGCCGTGGTGAGCGTCAAGATCCCCGAGCCGCAGTTCGAGGGCCAGACCAAGACCAAGCTGGGCAACTCGGAAGTGAAGGGCATCGTGGAAGCCGTGGTCGGAGACGGCCTCAAGGAATACCTGGAGGAGAACCCGGCCTTCGGCAAATCGATGGTGGAGAAGTGCCTCTCCGCCTACACCGCGCGCGAGGCGGCGCGCAAGGCGCGCGATCTCGCGCGCCGCAAGACCGCGCTCGAGTCCGCGTCGCTGCCCGGGAAACTGGCCGACTGCGCGGCGCGCGACCCGCACGTGAGCGAGCTGTACCTGGTGGAGGGCGACTCCGCGGGCGGTTCGGCCAAGATGGCGCGCAACCGCGAATTCCAAGCCATCCTGCCCCT
>CAYXJM010000538.1:0-2259 GCA_964465455.1 uncultured Klebsiella sp. | reverse complement strand
TGGCGGAGCCCGGCCCGCTGGATGCGGCGACGCTGGCGGCGCTGGTGAACGATTCCGCGCGCTACTCGATCTACGATCTCTGCGACCGCGCGCTCGAGGGCGACCGCGCCGCGGCGGTGCGGACGCTGTCAGGGCTGCGCGCCGAGGGCACCGAGGCCGCCATCGTGCTGTGGGCGCTCGCCGAGGAGTTCCGTCGCCTGCTGCGCATCGGGCGGCGCCGCGCCGCCGGCGAAAGCAGCGATCAGGCCGTGAAGGCCGAGCGCGGCAAGCCGTACAGCGAGGCCGCCTTCCGCCGCCTCGGCCATCGCGGCCTGCAGCAGCTGCTGCGTCTCGCCGCCGACGTCGACCGCTGCGTCAAGGGGCTCGACAAGCGCGACGCCTGGGACGCGCTGCTCGAGCTCGTGGAGCGGGCGGGGGCGCCGGCGCGGCGACGTTAGCCGCCGTGCCGGCGCGCCGGGCGGCGGGCCAGCGCCGCCGCGGCCGCCGCCTGGCACATCCCTGTGCGGCGGCTGCGCGTGTTGCCGAAACCGCTCCCGGCGATTTCGGCATCCACATGCCCGCTTGTGGAGCTGACCCGCCGCCCGGCGCGCATCACCGCCGCAGTATGTGCCCGCTCGCTTCGGGTGCCACGATCGACATCTAGGCCCCGTTGCGCAAATCCTGCAGGATCGTCCCGGCCGCCGCGACCTCGGCTTCGTGCGCCTCGTCGCGCCAGGGTTCGGCGAGCGCGGCCGCGTACCAGTCGCGCATCGCCGGCAACGCGAGCAGCCGCGCCGCATAGGCCGCCGCCGGCGCGGCCAGCGGCAGGCCGTAGGTCTGCACGCGGAACGCCACCGGCGCGTAGAAGGCGTCCACGGCACCGAAGGCGGACCCTGCCAGGAAAGGCCCGCCGAAGCGCTCCAACCCCTCGCCCCAGAGCGCCTCGAGGCGCGCGAGGTCGGCGCCGAGCTCCGCGGGCAATTCGCGCAGCTGCACGCGCTGTCCGCAGCTCATGCTCGCGCGCTGGCGCAGCGCGCCGAAGCCGGAGTGCATCTCGGCCGCGGCCGAGCGGGCCCAGGCGCGGGCGCGGGCCTCGGCGGGCCAGACGCCGGCATGGCGCTCGGCCAGGTATTCCGCGATCGCGAGCGAATCCCAGACCACGGTGTCGCCGTCGTGCAGGCAGGGCACCTTGCCCGTCGGCGAGAACGCGCGGAAGCGCGCGAAGTTCGAGCCCGGCTCGAACGGGAACAGCCGCTCGTCGAAGGCGATGCCCAGCTCGCGCATCAGCACCCAGGGGCGCAGCGACCACGACGAGTAGTTCTTGTTGGCGATATACAGCGCGTACATGCGTGGCTCCTCCCGTGGCTCCGGTCGCCGGGCTACCGGGCACCGGCGCGGGCCGGTCCCGGAATCAGGATTTCAGCAGGCTGAGGTCGACCTGCTTGTCGGCGTGATAGGACGAGCGCACGAGCGGCGCGCTCGCGACGCTGCGAAAGCCCATCGATTCCGCCACGCGACCGAGTTCCTCGAACTCCGCCGGCGGCACGAAGCGGTCGACCGGCAGGTGGTTGCGGCTCGGCTGCAGGTACTGCCCCAGCGTCAGCATGTCGACGTCGTGGGCGCGCAGGTCACGCATGACGGCCACGACTTCCTCGTTGGTTTCGCCGAGCCCCAGCATCAGCCCGGACTTGGTCAGCACGTCGGGGCAGCGCTGCTTGTAGCGCGCGAGCAGGTCCAGCGACCACGCGTAGTCGGAACCCGGCCGCGACTGCAGGTAGAGCCGCGGCACGGTCTCGAGGTTGTGGTTGAACACGTCCGGCGGCTCGCGCTCGAGGATGTCCAGCGCTATGTCCATGCGCCCGCGGAAGTCCGGCACCAGCACCTCGACGCGGATGCCCGGGTTCAGGGCGCGCGTCTCGCGGATGCAGGACGCGAAGTGCGCCGCGCCGCCGTCGAGCAGGTCGTCGCGATCGACCGAGGTCACGACCACGTAGCGCAGCTTCATCTCGGCGATCGCCTCGGCCAGCAGGCGCGGCTCGTCGGGGTCGAGCGGGTTCGGGCGCCCGTGCGCGACGTCGCAGAACGGGCAGCGCCGCGTGCAGATCTCGCCCATGACCATGAAGGTCGCGGTGCCGCCACTGAAGCACTCGCCGATGTTGGGGCAGGCCGCCTCCTCGCATACCGAGGCCAGCTTGTGCCGGCGCAGGATGTCCTTGATGCGGCCAACCTCGGGCGAGGCCGGCACGCGCACGCGGATCCAGTCCGGCTTGCGCGGCAGCT
>CAYXJM010000537.1:0-2262 GCA_964465455.1 uncultured Klebsiella sp. | reverse complement strand
TCGATGGCAAACCCGTGATCTATTACGACGGGTACTGGATCCGCTACTACGCCCCGCCCGAGAACACGCTCCCGCAGAAGAAGCTGCTCATCGACCAGATGACCAAGCGCGCCTTTCACCACACCGAGGAAGGCATCAACACGCCCGGGCGCAAGCTCAAGCCCGCGCGCGAGGCCTGGGAGACCGAGACCGACCCCGCGCGCAAGCGCGTCAATGCCGCGATGCTCGCCGGCGCCCTGTTCAACCGCGCCACGGACCTGTTCACCACGATCGTGGAACTGGCCGAGATGGGCGTCGAGATCAGCATGGACAACGAGCTGATGAAGCAGTGCGGCGAGTGCTTCAAGGAAGCGCTGGAGCTCGGCAGGTTCGTCAAGCACTACAGTGGCGAGGAAGGCATCGACGAGCTGTGGGGCGAACCGTTCAAGGCCTTCACGCTGCCGATCGCGACGGTCTACGAGAGCCGCTACATGAAGGTCGCCCGCGCCATGCGCGACATCGACGGGCTGGCCGACAAGATGGAGGAGGTGTTCGGCCCGCTGCCGGGCTTCGAGGGCATCGCCGAACGCATCCGCGAGCTGGCCGCCGCGGCCAAGCTCGAGGCGGAGACCATGAAGAGCGACCCGGTGATCTTCCGCGTCTGGCCGCGCTTCGTCGCCGCCTGCGAGGCCGTGGTCGACTTCCGGCCCGTGCTGCCGCAGCCGGCGGGCGAGCGCGCGGTGCGCGAGAGCGAGGAGGCGCTGCGCATCCTCTGCGAGGGCAAGCGCGTGATCGAGTACCTGGCCGGCGCGCGCGTCCCGATGCCGAAGACCACCGCCGCGTACCATCGCCGCTGCGACGAGTTCCGCGCCGCGATCGCGCGCGCATGAAGCAGCTGGGCGTCCTCGACGCCGCCTTCGTCAACCTCGAGCTCCCCGCCACGCCGCAGCACGTCGGCGGACTGGGGATCTACGATCCCTCGACCGCGCCCGGCGGCTTCGTGCGCTTCAAGTCCGTCATCGCCGGCTTCGAGCGCCGCCTGCGGCGCACGCCGCAGTTCCGCGCGCGCCTGCAGCAGGTGCCGGGCGGCCTCGACCGCCCGTACTGGATCATCGACGAGGAGTTCGACCTCGAGTTCCACGTGCGCCACATCGCGCTGCCCGCGCCGGGCGACTGGCGCCAGCTGTGCATCCAGGTGGCGCGCCTGCACGCCCGGCCGCTCGATTTCAGCCGCCCGCTGTGGGAGGCGTGGATCATCGAGGGCCTCGACAAGGTGCCCGGGCTGCCACGCGGCAGCTTCGCGATCTACGGCAAGCTGCACCACGCGCTGTTCGACGGCGCCGGCGGCCGGGTCTTCGTCGATGCGCTGCACGACCTCGAGCCGGCGCCCGCGGACGAGGCGCCGGTCTCGTCCGAGGAACGGCTGTACGCCGACGAAGCCCTCGGCGAGCTGCACATGCTCGGACGCGCGGCGACGAACCAGTTCGTCAACGGCATCGACATGGCGCGGGGACTGCTGCGGGCCGGCGGCGAAATCGCACGCATGCTGAGCGGCAGCGGCGGTCGCGGCGGCGAGCCGCTCCTGCCCCGCGCGCCGCGCACGCGCTTCAACGAACCGGTCGGACCGCACCGCAGCTTCGAGGCGGCGAGCTTCGCGCTCGCGGAATTCCGCGCGCTGCGCGAGGCCTCGGGCGCCAGGCTGAGCGCGCTGGCCCTCACCGTGATCGGCGGCGCGCTCGCCCGCTACCTCGGCGCGCGCGGCGAATTGCCCGAGCGTGCGCTGAACGCAGCCGTCGCGCTCGACCTGCGCCGGCGCCCTGGCGATGCCGGCGAGGTCGACCGACTCGGCGCGGCGTACGTGTCCCTGCACACCGGGCTCGCCGACCCGCGCGAACGGCTCGAGGCGATCGCGCACGAAACCGAGCGGCTGCGCCCCGACGACGCGCACCATCCTTTCGTCGACACCATGCGGCTCGCGGGCGTGCTGCCCCCCGTGGTGGTCAGGGCGGCCACCGGTTTCTACGCCGCGCGCGGTCTCGCGGGGCGGATGCCGCTCGTCACCAGCACCGTGGTCGCCAACGCCGCCGGCCCGGCGATCCCGCTCTACTGCGCCGGCGCGCGCCTGGTGCGCTACCACGGGCTGGGTCCGCTCTCGCCGGGCATGGGCCTCTACCACTCGGTGTTCAGCTGCAACGACGCGCTGACCATTTCGGTGGTCGCGGACCGCGAGCGCATGCCCGATCCGGGCTTCTACCGCGAGTGCCTGGAGGAATCCTTCGCCGA
>CAYXJM010000536.1:0-2267 GCA_964465455.1 uncultured Klebsiella sp. | reverse complement strand
CTCGAGGCGCGCGCCTCCGACATCCACATCGAGCCCTACGAGCACGAGCTGAAGATCCGCTACCGCATCGACGGCGTGCTGCAGGACGTGGAGTCGCCGCCGGCGCGCATGGCGCCCGCGATCATCTCGCGCGTGAAGATCCTCTCGCGGCTCAACATCGCCGAGCGCCGCCTGCCGCAGGACGGGCGGATCAAGCTGAAGATCAGCGGCAAGGAGGTGGACCTGCGCGTCTCGACGGTGCCGACGCTGCACGGCGAGAGCGTCGTGATGCGCATCCTCGACAAGCAGACGCTGAACCTGAACCTCGAGGACATCGGCCTCTCGGCCAAGGTACTCGCGGACCTGAAGTCGGTGCTGGCGAGGCCGAACGGCATCTTCCTCGTGACCGGGCCCACCGGCAGCGGCAAGACCACCACGCTCTACGCCGTGCTCTCGCGCATGAACACGCCGGAGCGCAAGATCATGACCGTGGAGGACCCGGTCGAGTACCAGATCGCGGGCGTGAACCAGATCCAGTCGGCGCCGCGCATCGGGCTCGACTTCGCCAACGCGCTGCGCTCGATCCTGCGCCAGGACCCCGACGTGATCATGATCGGCGAGATGCGCGACCGCGAGACCGCCGGCATCGCGATCCAGTCGGCGCTGACCGGGCACATCGTGTTCTCGACGCTGCACACCAACGACTCGGCGAGCGGCGTCACGCGCCTGCTCGACATGGGGCTCGAGGACTACCTGCTCACCTCCACGGTCAACGCGATCATGGCGCAGCGCCTGGTGCGCGTGCTGTGCCCCGCCTGCCGGCGCGAGAGCGAGCTCACCGACGAGGAGGTGCAGCACATGGGCATCGCGCGCCTCGTGGCCGGGGCGGGCACGCGGCGCGTCTGGCGGGCCGTCGGCTGCGAGGCCTGCGCGCGCACCGGCTACCGCGGCCGCATGGGCGTGCACGAGCTGCTGCTGGTCGACGACTCGATCCGCCACCTCATCCTCGAGCACGCCAGCGCCGAGGTCATCATGAAGGCGGCGCGCGCCGGCGGCCTGGTCACGATGTACGAGGACGGCGTGCTGAAGGCCTTCGCGGGCCACACCTCGATCGACGAGGTGCTGCGCGTGACGCACCAGTAACGGGAGCCGCAGCGCGCCATGGCACACTTCAGGTACCGCGCGGTTTCCGCCGAGGGCAAGGTCGCTCGCGGCGAGATGGAGCAGGACAGCGTCGAGCGCGTCGCGGCCCAGCTCGCGCGCCAGGGGCTGACGCCGCTGTCGATCGAGCCGCTCGCGGGCGGCGCGCCGGCGCGCGGCGGCGACGCGCTGGCACGGCTGTTCTCGCGCCGGCGCGGCGCGCAGAACGCGATCGCCGAGTTCACGCGCGAGCTGGCGATCATGCTGTCGTCGTCGGTGCCGCTCGACCGCAGTCTCACGGTGCTGCAGGGGCTGGCCACCGACGCGCGGCTGAAGGAGATCATCGGCGCGATCGGCAAGAAGGTGCGCACCGGCAGCACGCTGGCCGACGCCTTCCGCGAGCACCCGGAATTCTCCGAATTCTTCGTCAACATGATCCGCGCCGGCGAGTCGAGCGGCGCGCTCGAGGTGACGCTGACGCGACTCGCCGAGCACATGGAGCGCGCCAAGGCGCTGAAGAGCACGGTGAGCTCGGCGCTGATGTACCCGGCGATCCTGCTCGTGGTGGCCAGCGGCTCGCTGATCATCCTGCTCGGTTTCGTCGTGCCGAAGTTCGCCGACATGTTCAACGAGATGGGCGGCACGCTGCCGCTGCCGACGCGCATCGTGATGGCGGCCGGCGACTGGGTGGGCAGCTACTGGTGGCTGCTGCTCGCGCTGATCGGCGCCGCGGTCGCGGGCGTCTCGAACCTGCTGGCGAAGCCCGAGTTCCGCGAACGGCTGGACCGCAGGCTGCTCGCGATTCCGCTCACCGGCGACCTGGTGCGCAAGGTCGAGACGGCGCGACTCGCGCACACGCTGGGCACGCTGTTGCAGGGCGGCGTGGTGCTGGTGAACGCGCTGTCGATCGCGCTGGCGACCGTGGGCAACCGCACGCTGCGCGCCGACCTCGAGCAGGGGGTGGCCGCGCTGAAGGAGGGCAAGCTGCTCAGCCACGCGCTGATCGCGAACAGCCACTTCCCCCCGCTCGCCATGCACATGATCCAGGTCGGCGAGGAAACCGGTCAGCTCGAGCCCATCCTGCTGAAGGTCGCCGCGATCTACGACGAGGAGGTCAGCGGCGCCGTCAAGCGCTTCCTGGCGCTGCT
>CAYXJM010000535.1:0-2271 GCA_964465455.1 uncultured Klebsiella sp. | reverse complement strand
CCGTATTGCGCCAGCTTGTACTCGTGCTTGCCGAACTTGTCCTGCGGGTTGTCGGCGAGCCAGGCGCGCATGCCGGCTTCCGCTTCCGGCGTGAACTCGTCGCCGAGTGCACGGTAGAGGCCGCGCATGGTTTCGAGCGGCTGGCGCGCGAGGTCGGCGTAGTGCACGTCGATGATGCGGTCTTCGCCGAGCGTGTCGCGCGCGTCCATGATGCGGTTGGCATGCTGCTGCGCCTGCCAGGAGCAGTTCTGCCCCAGCCACTCGGCGTCCACCCGGGCCGTGTAGGCCTGGTGCGACAGGGCGATGATGCTGCAGAACGAGCCCGTCGCGGTCAGCGGATCGCGATGCGTCCAGACCAGGCGCGCATCCGGGTAGACGTCGAGCAGCGTCTGCAGCCACAGCCCGTGCGACGGCATCTTCAGGTTCCAGGTACCGGGCGCGTCCGCCTGCAGCAACTGCAGGAAGCGCTTGTGGTAGCGGTAGGTCGAGGCGAGGTCGGCCGTGCCGAACAGCCAGTCGCGGTAGTTCGGCAGCTTGCCGCGCGACTCCCAGATCAGCGCCTTGAAATCGTGCTGGATGAAGAACATGCACTCGTTGGGATAGATCGCCGAGCCGCGGTAGTACTTGCCCATCTCCGGACGGGCGGCCAGCATCCTGCGCTCCGTCTCGAGCCGCGCCAGCGCCCGCGGGTCGGTGTACAGCGCGTCCCTGGCGGGCGGCGGCACCGGGTCGTCTATCTCCCAGGTGAGCGGCGAGCGGCGCGCCGGATCGGCCGCGAGCAGGTTGCTGAGCAGCGTGGTGCCGGTGCGCGGAATGCCGAACACGAACACGGGGCGCTCGACCGGACGCTGCAGCAGCTCCGGCCGCTCGGCGAGATAGGCGGTGGTCTTCAGCCGGTTGGCGAGCGAACCGACGACATCGCCGCGCAGCCGCGCAACGGCGGCTTCCGGCGGTTGCGCCCTGTTCACGTCGCCCAGAAGGACTTCCAGCCCCTCGCGGAAACTGTCGCTGTCGAAGCGCTCCAGCCCCGTGATGCGCTGCGCCTCCTCGATCAGATCGTCCGCAACCAGTTGCTGCCACGCCATGTCGCTCGCTCTCCTGTCACTCGATGCCATCCGGCCGGCCGGGGCTGGACGTGCCGCTCGTCTTCGAGCGTGGCATGTTGGCCTGCGTGGCCGCAACCGGGCAACGCGATTCGACTTCGAGCGCGGGACACACTGTCGCAGTCGGGCCGCCTTCGCTGCTGGTCTCTATTGATGGGTGCCTCGGGGTGGCGGAAACTAGCGCGCCTGAATCGAAGACGACACCGGAAACCGGTGCTGGCACAGGAGGAGGAGAGCGTGGGCAAAGGTCTGTTCGATTGCACCGGGAAGGTCACCCTGGTCACCGGCGGCAACGGGGGCATAGGGCTCGGCTTCGCGATGGGCGTTGCGAGGATGGGCGGCGACGTCGCCATCTGGGCGCGCAACGCGGAGAAGAGCGCGGCTGCCAAGGCGCAGCTGGAAGCCGCCGGCGCGGGCCGCGTCCTCGCCTACCAGGTCGATGTCTCGTCGGAAGACCAGATCATCGGCGGCTACGAGAAGCTGATGCGGGATTTCGGCCGCATCGACTGCGTCTTCGCCAATTCGGGTGCTTCGCCGGGCTACAACTCGGTCTTCGACATGCCCACCGACAAGTGGCACGAATTCCTGGACGTCGCGCTGCACGGCGCTTTCATCACGCTGCGCGAAGGCGCCCGCCACATGGTTGCGCGCGCCGAAGCGGGCGAGCCGGGCGGTTCGCTGGTGGCCTGCGGCAGCCTCTCGCTGTTCCAGGGACTGCCGGGCAAGCAGAACTACGCCGCCTCCAAGGCCGGTATCGCCGCCGTGATCCGCTGCATGGCGGTGGAGTTCGGCAAGTACAGGATCCGCGCCAACGTCGTTGCACCCGGGCTGATCATAACGCCGATGATGGGGGGCGAGCAGGCGGCCAAGTACATCGCCGACACGTACGGCCCGCGTACCCCGATCGGCCGCGTCGGCTATCCCGAAGACTTCGAGGGAATCGGCGCCTATCTGTGCAGCGATGCCTCGTCGTTCCTGACGGGTGAGACCATCACGATCGACGGCGGCTACATGGTCCGGCCATAGGGCGGGAACCGCGGAGGACGACGATGCGACTGCTCACGATTCACGGCGTCGGCGACGTCCGGCTGGACCCGTACCAGCGGCCGGCGGCCGGCCCGAAGGATGTGGTCGTCAGGATGAAGGCCTGCGGCATCTGCGGCAGCGA
>CAYXJM010000534.1:0-2273 GCA_964465455.1 uncultured Klebsiella sp. | reverse complement strand
CGGGTGCGCAACCTGCAGTCGGGCCGGGTCATCGACGCGGTGGTGACCGGCAACGGCAGCGCCGAGGCCATCTGAACCGGTGCTCGCTTGAAAAAGGGCTAAAGGTTTACTATGGGCGGCCGATAAGGGAATCGACCGCCCGCGCTGGAGTCAGCAGGGCATTGCAACGAAGGGTTTTATGGTTTCCGACATCAAGGGATTCGACTCGCGCCAAACCGCCGGCGCCCGCACGGGCGAGGCCGGCGCTGTCCGCGCCGACGCGCGTCAGGGCGTGAGCGGCCGGGTGCGGCCGGCCGCCCGTGATGACACCGTGGAGCTGAGCGGCGTGGCGGAGCTCATCGCCACCGCGGCGCGCAAGCTCGCGGCGGAGCCCGCCGTGGACCAGGCGCGGGTGCAGGAAATCAGGAAAGCCATCGCCAGCGGGACCTACACGGTGGATCCCGACCGCATCGCCCGGAAGCTGATCGAAGCCGATTCGCAGTACTGATCCGGTACTGCCACCACCGGGGGCGATCATCATGCAGACCATCACCGACGACGCGAGCGTCGCGCACGCGATCGTGAGCGCGGACCTCGCGGCCGTGCGCACGCTGCGGGAGCTGTTGCTCGAGGAGCGCGAGGCGCTGACGCGGCGCGAACCGGCGACGCTGAACGCCGTGGTGCAGCGCAAGCTCGAGTGCCTGGCGACGCTGCAGCAGAGCGAGGACGCGCGCAAGCGCCTGCTGGCCCGTCACCGCGGCAGCGACTGGGCCGCACTGCTGGAGAGGCTGGACCCCGGGCTCGCCGCGCCGTGGTCGCAACTGCGCAGCGACCTGCGGCAGCTGGCGGAACTCAACCGCGTCAACGAGCGCATCGTGGCGCGCACGCGCCACAGCACCGAGCGGCTGCTGTCTATGCTGCGCGGCCAGTTCGACCCGGTCGGCGTCTACGACCGCAGCGGCCAGACCCGCGCCTACGGCGACGTCCGCCCGATCGCCAGCGCCTGAGCGGCCTCGCCGAGGCGCCACAGGTCTTGCGGACGGTCGATGTCGGCGCGCTCGGGCAGCTCGTGCCAGCGCAGTCCGAGCGCCGCGAAGCGCTCGCGCTGCCGCGCCAGCACCGCATCCGTTCCCCACGGCACCCCCGCGAACACCGCGCTCGGCAGCCTCGTGAAGCCGGCCAGCACGTAGCCGCCGTCGAGCGCGGGCCCGAGCACGGCATCGCAGCCGCGCTCCAGCGCCGCCGCCGCCTCCCCGAGGTACGCCGCGTCGTAGCCGAGGCAGTCGCTGCCGACCACGATCACGGCCCGGTAGCGGGCCAGCGCCGCGTCGGCGGCGCGCCACATCCGCTCCCCCAGGTCCCCGCCGCCCTGCGCGCACAACTCCCGCCCGGCACGGGCGGCCAGCCCGCGCAGGAACTCGTCCGCCGGGTCGTCGGCGCAGAGCATGGCGTCCCAGCCGGCGGGAATGGCGCCGAGCGCCGCGGCGACCCGGCACGTCAGCTCGCGCGCGACCGCCGCGGCCGCCGCGGGCGTGAACCTGGCGTGGAGCCGCGTCTTCACCGCCCCGGCGCGCGGCGCCTTGGCGAACTGCAGGAAGCAGCCCGGACGGCGCGCTGCCTCAGCGCCGCCCATAGTAGGCCTCGTGCAACGCCGCGGGATCGGCGCCGAGGAAATAGCGCAGCCGCAGCCGCCACATCAGCAGGATCGTCGCGAGCGCCCCGTCGCGGTCCCAGCGCCGGCCGGAGCTCTCGATGACCGCGGGGTGCGCGAGCGGCGCGGCGCGGCGGCGCAGGCGGCGGCAGATCTCGATGTCCTCCATCAGCGGCTGCGCGGGATAGCCGCCGACGGCAGCGAACAGCGCGCGCGGCACGAACAGCCCCTGGTCGCCGGTGGCGATGCCGCCGAGGCGCGAGCGCCAGCCCATGCAGCGCGCGACCACGCCGAGCCACTTCGAGCGGCCCCGCAGACGCACGCCGAAGAATCCCCAGCGCCCCGGCGCATCGGCCAGCGCCGCGATGGCCGCCACCGTGTCCGCCCCCGCGCGACTGTCGGCGTGCAGGAACAGCAGCAGGTCGCCGCGCGCGCGGGACGCGCCGGCGTTCAGCTGCAGCGCGCGACCGCGCGGCGCGGCGAGCACGCTGTCGGCGAGCGCGAACGCCGCCGACCTGGTGCCGTCGCGGCTGCCGCCGTCGACGACGATGATCTCCGCGCCGCGCGCGCGCAACGGCTGCAGGTCGCCGAGCAGCAGCGGCAGCGCGGCTTCCTCGTCGAGCGCGGGGATCACGATGCTGAG
>CAYXJM010000533.1:0-2274 GCA_964465455.1 uncultured Klebsiella sp. | reverse complement strand
CTGCACCACAGCATGCGCCAGCCCGATGCGCTGGAGGGCGGCATGGCTTACGTGGAGAAGCGCGCGCCGCGCTGGGACGGCCGCTACGCGGCGCGCTGGCCCGAATTCCTGTAGCGCCCGGCCTCAGCCGGACGCCGATTGCGCGTGCTCGCGATGCAGCCGGTCCATGCCGCCGTGCGGCTGGACGAACACGCCGTCGCAGCTCGCCGTGAGCGTGTCGTCGGCGCGGATCTCGGCGCGCACGAAGGTCTTGCGGCCCTCGGTCCTCTCGACCCAGCCGCGCAGGCACAACTCGGTGTTCAGCGGCGTGCGCCGGTGGTAGCGCGTGGTGAGCGTGCCGGTCATTCCCGGTTGCCCGCCGATGGCTTGCGCCACGCCCATGAACTGGTCGAACAGCGCCGCGACGAAGCCGCCGTGCACGCTGCCTGGCGGACCCTCGTAGGACCAGCCCATCGTCGCGCGCCCGTGCGCCACCCCGTCGGCGATCCACACGTTGAGCGGCGCCGCCAGCGGGTTGCTGATGCCGGCGACGGGATTCAGCTCGTGGCTGACCTGGCCCATGCTGCCGTGACTGCCGTCCGCGGCGAAGCGGGCGCGCCCGTAGATGCGCGGCTGCGCCGCGAAGCCGTCGGCGGTCCGCTCCAGCGTGTCCGCGATGGCGTGGAGCTCGGGGATCGCGGGCGTGCTGGTGACGAGCACGTCGGTCAGGTGCCGGATCGCGGCGGCGACGCGGCGGCGCGCCTCCCACTCCGCGCTGAAGGCGGGAGTGATCTCCTCCGAGGCGAAGGGATTGTCGGGGTGCTCCAGGTCCGGCAACGGGTTCACTCCTGCGTGGATGCGTGGGTTGGGACGCGGATTGTAGCGCCTCAGGCGTCGAGATCGGCGCGCGCGGCGCCGAGCATGCCGGGATTCTCGCGCGTGATCACGTAGACCGGGATCGCGCGCACGTAATCGCGCATCGGCCCCTTGTCCTCGAAGCGCGCGCGGAAGCGGCTGCGGCGGAGGAACTCCGTGAAGCGCGGCACGATGCCTCCGGCGATGAAGACCCCGCCCTGAGCGCCGCAGCACAGCGCCTGGTCCCCGGCGGCAGTCCCGAGGAAGGCGCAGAAATGCTCCAGTGCCGCGCGGCAGGTCGCGTCCGAGCCCGCCACCGCGTGGGCCTGGATCTCGGCCGCCGAATAACCGTGGTAGTCGCCGCCGCCATCGAGGCACAGCGCCCAGTAGATGCGCTCCAGCCCCGGGCCGGAGAGCAGCGCCTCGCGGCAGAGGAGCTGGCCGTTGCGCATCAGCGTGGCGAAGATCTTCAGCTCCGCCTCGTCGCACGGTCCGATCGAGGCATGGCCGCCTTCGGTGGAAACGGGCTGGAAGCCGCCGCGCGTCGCGATCAGCTGCGCGACGCCCAGCCCGGTTCCCGGTCCCAGCACCGCCATCGGCCGACCGTGCAGTGGCTCGCCGCCGCCGACCTGCAGCAGTTCCTCCGCTCCGAGCGCGGGCAGCGCCAGCGCGATGGCTTCGAAATCGTTGATCACGCGCAGCCGCTCCAGCCCGAGCGCATCGCGCAGCGCCGCGATCGAGAACGCCCAGCGGTGATTGGTGAGTCGCACCGAGTCGCCGCTGACGGGTCCCGCGACCGCGAAGCAGGCCTCGCGCGGCCGCGCGCCGGTCGACGCGAGGTAGCTCCGCGCCGCGTCGGCCAGCGAATCGAAGCGGCGCGTCGCCAGCGCGAGCGGCGCGCGCAGCTGTCCGTCCGCGCCGCCCAGCGCGAAGCGGGTGTTGGTGCCGCCGATGTCGGCGACCAGTCGATGGGGCGGGACGGGCATGGCGGTGCGCGCGCGTGCTACGGGATGCCCCGATTCTGGATGCACGGCGCGATGAGATCAATGCGTGCAGGGACGCCGAAAAATTTCGCGCAGGCTGAATCCGTTCGCGGCGACGCCGCATCCAACAGGACGTGACAGCCACGTCGCAACGGACTGCCCCGGCAATGCAGGAGGAACCGCAGGTGAAACGAACGCGGGAGGCGCTCGCCATCGCGCTGGCGCTGCTGCTGGCGACCGGGATCGTGCTGCTGCTGCAGGTGCGCGCTCCCGAGCCCCCGGCGCAGCGCCACGTGCCGCGCTCGCTCGCACAGGCCGCGGCGCCGGCGTCCGCCCCGGAGCCTGCCGGGAGCGGCGCCGCCGTCGCCTGAGCCGCGCCCGGCGCGCTTTACGCCCGCGCGTCGAGTGCGCAGAATGCCCCCCTTCGCGGCGCGCGCGACTGCACGGCGCGCCCGCT
>CAYXJM010000532.1:0-2277 GCA_964465455.1 uncultured Klebsiella sp. | reverse complement strand
CGACGGCGACAGGGTACCTGCGCGGAATCGTCAGTCGCGGTTGCACGCCACGGTCATCGAAGGCAAGGGCAGGGCGCGATACCGTACGCGGTACAGCCGAACCCTCTGGTCAGGGATAAACGCATGGACACGGCATTCACGACGGAACAGGAAGCGCTGCGGCGCGAACTGGCTGCCTACATGGCGGAACTGATGACGCCGGAGCTGCGGGCGGAACTGCGGCTGAGCACCGAGGGCGGCGGTCCGCTGTGGCGTGCCGCGCTGCGGCGCATGGGCGGCGACGGCTGGATCGGGCTGGGCTGGCCGACGGAGTGGGGCGGCCGCGGCCACGGTCCGGTCGAGCAGTACATCTTCATCGAGGAGGTCACGCGCTCGGGGTTCCCGTTTCCGTACCTGACGCCGGAGTCCGTGGGGCCCGCGATTGCGGAGTTCGCCACCGGGGAGCTCAGGAGCAAGGTGCTGCCGGGCATCCTCGGCGGCGAGCTGGTCATGGCGATCGGCTACACCGAGCCGCAGTCCGGTACCGACCTCGCCTCGCTGAAGACGCGCGCGCAGCGCGTCGGAGACGAGTACGTCATCAACGGCCAGAAGGTCTTCACGTCGCTGGCGCACCTCGCCGACTACGTGTTCCTGGCCGTGCGCACGGGCGATCCCGAAACGCTGCCGCGGCACAAGGGTATTTCCATCCTGCTGGTGCCGACCGACAGCCCGGGCTTCTCGTTCACCCCTATCCACACCGTCGCCGAAGGCGAGACCAACGCCACCTACTACGACAATGTCCGCGTGCCGGCCAGCCACCTGGTCGGGCGCGAGAACCAGGGCTGGCAGGTGATCACCAGCCAGCTGAACCGCGAGCGCCTCACGCTGATGAACCCCGGCACCGCGAACCTGCTGTACGCGCAACTGCTGGCGCACGTGCAGGAGCAGCGCGACGAGACGGGCCGGCGGCTGGTGGAGCTGCCCTGGGTGCAGGGTGCGCTGGGACGCATCTACGCCTCGTTGCGCACGCTGCAGCTCGCCTGCCGCCGACAGGCCTGGGCGATCGCCAACGGCAGCATCGGGCCCGCCGATGCCTCGGCCGTGAAGGTCTACGGCTACGAGTGCTTCCTGCAGTGCTACCGGCTGATGATGGAGATCGCAGGGCCGGACGCCATCCTGCGGCGCGACTCGGCCGGTGCTCCCCTCGACGGCCTGCTCGAGCTGATCTATCGCGCCGTGCCCGTCTACGGTTTCGGGGGCGGCGCCAACGAGGTGCAACGCGACCTGATCGCGCAGTTCGGCCTTGGCCTGCAACGCGCCCGGCGCTGAACAAGGAGAGCTCATGGACTTCTCGCTGAACGAGATCCAGCAGGACATCGCGCAACTCGCCGGGCAGATCCTGCGCAAGGGCAGCAGCGTCGAGCGGCTGAAGGCGATCGAGGCGACCGGGCAGCGGCTCGACCGCGAGCTGTGGGCCGAACTGAACGCCGCCGGTCTCACGGCGGTGGCGCTGCCGGAGGCGCAGGGCGGCGCCGGGCTCGGCTTCTTCGAGCTCTGCCTGGTGCTGGAACAGGCCGGACGCTGCGTCGCGGCTGTGCCGCTCGCGGGCCACGGCGTCGGGCTGATGGCGCTGGAACGCGCCGGCGCAGCGGCGGCCGTTGCTGCGCTGCTGGGCGGGCAGGGCTGGCTGGCCAGCAGCGCCCGGACCGACGCCGGCAACTCGCTCTGCGCGCGCGACGGCGCGCTGTGGGGCGTGCTCCCGGGCGTGGCCTGCGCCGAGGGCGCAAAGTACCTGCTGCTGCCGGCACGCCGGGACGGGGCGTGGCAGCTCCACCTGGTCGATCCCGGGCAGCCCGGCGTGCGCTTCGAGCGGCAGACCTCGACCGCGCACGAACCGTGGGCGCGCCTCACGCTCGACGGCGCGGCGGCCACGCCGCTCGCCGGGCCCGATCTGGTCGAGTGGCTGCGCCAGCGGCTGGTGGTCGCCACCTGCGCGCTGCAGACCGGCGTGCTGGAGGAAATGCTCGCCATGAGCACCCGCTACGTGTCCGAGCGCGAGCAATTCGGGGCCAGGATCGGCAGCTTCCAGTCGGTCAGCCATCGCATGGCCGACGCCTACATCGACCTGATGAACCTGCGGCTGATCAGCCAGTCCGCCGCGGCGCTGCTCGACCGCGCGCCGCTGGCCACGCTGGAGGTGCTCTCGGCGCAGGCCTGGTGCGCGGAGGCGGGGCACCGCCTGGCGGCGAGCTGCCAGCACGTGCACGGCGGCATGGGGCACGACCGCGACTACCCGCT
>CAYXJM010000531.1:0-2279 GCA_964465455.1 uncultured Klebsiella sp. | reverse complement strand
GCGCGGCCGCGGCGCATCCCGTGGTGTTCGCCGACGCGAACGACGCCCTGACACGGCTTTTCGGCAAGAAGATCGGCAAGCTGCGCTTCGCCCGCCGCGCATTCGACACCCTTGGCCTGCGCGGCAAGCGCGTGCGCGTGTTCTCGCCCTACTACAACGAATCCTTCGTCTACGCGCTGCGCCGGCTGCTGGACCGGCACTGCGCGGGCGTCGAGTACAACATGATCCCGGACGGCGCGGCGCTGCTGCGGCACCTGCCCGGCAAGGCCAAGGGCGGCGCGCTGCCGGGCTGGCTGCTGCGCCTGGTGTTCGGGGTCGAGCCGGCGGACGTGCGGCACAAGTCGGGATCCTGGAGCCCGTTCCTGAACCGCGTCTACCACTTCGCCGCGAAAGAGATCCACGCCGACCCGGCCAAGCTGGTCATCGTTCCGCTGCGGCATTCCGAACAGCCGCCCTCGGACGAGGTGCTGGTGATCGGCGGACTGGGCGGCGTCAGCCGCGAGTTCGTGCTGGCGGCGCGCGAGAAGGCGCGCGGGCACCCTGTACGGTTCCGCATGCACCCGAAGAATCGCCGCGGCATCGAGTTCATCGCCGCCGAGGCGCCCGACTGGGTGGAACTCGAGCTCGGCGGCATCCTCGAGGAGCACCTTCTGGCGCACCCGTACAGCCGGGTGATCGGCTATTACTCCTCCGCGGTGATGTTCAATCACCTGTTCGTGAGCAACAGCCGCTCGGAATTCATCGTCGAGGCGGCGAGCGAGGATCCGGACTATCACGCCACGGCGGATGCCTGCGGCATCCCCGTCACCATTGTCTGACTGGCCGCCGGACCGACGGTCCTCGCCTCGGAACGACCGCCGGTTCGCTCGCGGGATCCGGGCGCACGCCGGCGGCCTCAGTACATCCCGAGCTCTTTCTCCGACACGAGCGGCTTGCCCTTCAGCAGGCGCGTGACGCGCTTGACCAGCATGCGCGAGCGCCGGTAGTCCTCGAACACCACGATGAAGACCTTGCGCAGCGCTCCCTCGGGGCACTCGATCGCGCGCACGCCGTGCCAGGAGTTGCCGCGGCGCCCGAAGATCAGGCTGCGGTTGTCCATGGTCTCGGCGGCCCACGCGGCGTCGAAATCCGCGAAATCGGGACTCGAATCCTCGGGGAAACGGCCGTGGTCGTCGAGCACGACGGTCTCCCCTCCCCACGCGGGGTCCCACTCCTCGCGCGTGTTCAGGTAGAAGATGTGTGAACCGAGCTTGGTCCGCGAATCGCAGTGCGGCGATACGCTGCAGGCGCGCGGCGTGTAGTGCCAGTGGAAGCGGAACCGGAAGTGGCTGTGCCCGAGCAGGCGTGCGATGAACGCGCGGTAGGCGTCGCCGCGCAACTCGTGGATGAATTCCTGCCACGGCGCCGGCAGTTCCATGCCGTCGAGGTACTCGAGCACGTAGCGGTCGTGGTTCTTCTGGCCGTACTTGCGCTGGCGCGTGTAATCGATCGCCGTGGTGAAGCGGCTCACGTCGGGCAGGCTGGCCACGAGGTGCGCAAACCCCTCGGCGGTCAGGAAGCCGGCCGGATTGACCCACGGGAAGGGGTCCGTCTGCTGGAACGCGCGCGGATCGATCGCCGCCATCGCCTTCGCGTCGATGTATGCCATTGCCACCTCCGTGCGCCGGCGCGGGTGTCGCGCGGGCGCTTTTGCCAGTTCCCCCTCAGAGCGCAAAATGCTACCAGAGTGCCGTGCGCAATCCATGTGCATATGGCGGCTTGCGCGGGCGGGACGCGCCGTCGCGAGGCCCGCGCGCGGGCGCACAAATCCGCGTTTTGCGACAGGCAAAGTACCGCGGATAGCGGGTGAGACGACGACGGGCACCTGCTAGTATTTTTTGCCAACATTTGTGCGGTTTTTCCGATGCATACGGTAATCAAGAAGGTCACGCGCTTCCTCGTACTCGGCCTCTGTTTCTGGCTGCCGGCGGAGCGCAGGATCCGCCTCGAGCGCTGGCTGCGCGGCCGCGAGGAATTCCACAAGCTGCAGCTCGCGGACTGCGTGGTCGTCTCGTTCGGCAAGAGCGGCCGCACCTGGCTGCGGGTGCTGCTGTCGCGTTTCTACCAGCTCAAGCACGACCTGCCGGAGCACAGCCTGATCGGATTCGACAACCTGCACCGCAAGAATCCCGCCATTCCGCGCATCTTCTTCACGCACGACAACTACCTCAAGGACTACACCGGCAACGCCGACTCCAAGAAGGACTACTACGGCAAGAAGGTGATCCTGCTCGCGCGCA
>CAYXJM010000530.1:0-2280 GCA_964465455.1 uncultured Klebsiella sp. | reverse complement strand
CGCTGAAGATCGCGATCGTCAGCCGCTGCAGCAGGCTCATGCCGGGGCGCCCGCAGCGCCGCGGGACGCGAGCAGCGCGGCGATCTTCTCCAGCAGCCGCGCGAAGTCGAGCGGCTTGGTCTCGTAGTCGTCGCAGCCCGCGGCGAGCGCCCGGGCGCGGTCGTCGGACATCGCGTGCGCGGTCAGCGCGATGATCGGGATGCGCGCGCAGCGCGCGTCCGCGCGGATCTCGCGGGCCGCGCTCCAGCCGTCCTTCAGCGGCAGGTTCATGTCCATCAGCACGAGGTCGGGCTGCCCGGAGACCGTCATCGCGACGGCCTGCTCGCCGTCGGGCGCGAGCAGCACCTCGAAGCCCTTGCGGGCCAGGCGGCGCGAGAGCATGTCGCGGTTCATCTCGTTGTCCTCGACCAGGAGGATCCGTGTCATCGGGCGCTGTGCTCCGTGCCTGTGGCGGTGAGGGGGACGGGATCCTCGCGCAGGCCGGTGACGGCGTGGATCACGACCTCCGCCGCCATGCCCTTGGGGCGCGCGCTGAAGCGCCGCCCGATCTCGAGGCCCGGGCCGGCGTCGTCCACGGTGCCCTGCGAGGCGAGGATCTCCCCGGCGCCGGTGTAGGACTCGATGCGCGCGGTGAGGTTGACGGTGTGGCCCACCACGCCGTACTTGCTGCGCCGCTCCGAGCCGATGTTGCCGGCGACCACGACGCCGGTGTTGAGCCCGATGCCGATCGCGATCTCGGGCAGTCCCTGCGCGCGGTTGCGCGCGTTGATGCCGTGCACCGCGGCCTGCATCCCGAGCGCGCAGCGCACGGCGCGCCGCGCGTCGTCGGGGCGGCCCACGGGCGCGCCGAATATCGCGAGTATGCCGTCGCCGATGAATTCGTCGACCGTGCCGTTGTGCGCCATGATCACGGCGGACATGTCGCCGAGGTAGTTGTTCAGCAGCTTCACCACCTGCTGCGGCGGGCGGCTCTCGCAGATCTGGCTGAAGTTGCGGATGTCCGCCATCAGGATCGTGACCTTGCAGGTGGTGCCGCCGAGGTCCAGTCCCTGCGGCGATTCGAGCAGCGCGTCGACGATCTCGTCGGAGAGGTAGCGGCCGAAGGTGTTGCGGATGAAGCGCTGGTTGCGCTCGAGCTCGCGCCGGTAGGCCTGCTCGCGGTCGTGCCAGCGCTTGCGCTGCAGGCCGGCGTTGAGGCGCGCCTGCAGCAGCGTGGGGTTGAAGGGCTTCGAGAGGTAGTCCTCGGCGCCGGCCTCGATGCAGCGGATCACGCCGTCGCTCTCGGCGATGCCCGAGACGATGATCACGGGAACCGCGCGCAGCGCCTCGTCGGACTTGATGCGGGTCAGCAGCTCCAGCCCGCTCATCTCCGGCATCACGAGGTCCAGGAAGATCAGGTCCACGGCGCTGCGCTGCAGGATCGCGATCGCCTCGGCGCCGGAGGCGGCGGCCAGCACGGTGTGGCCCTGGCGGCGCAGGTAGCGCCCCAGCAGCTCGCGGCTGAGCTCGTTGTCGTCGATCACCAGCAGCGTGCCGCTGCCGCCCTCCGGCGCGGGAGGCGGCGGGGTCAGCGCGGCGTTGGCCTCGGGAGCCGTCGCGGCGAGCAGTTCGCCGACCTGCGCGCGCAACGCGTCGAGGTTGGTCGCGAGCCGCCGGTCGAGCTCCGCGTGCTCCTCGAGCAGCAGCTCGAGGTAGCCGCTGACGGCCCCGACGTGGTTGCGCAGGTCGTGCAGCAGGCGCTGGCGGTCGCCCGACCAGTCGGCCGCGAGGCAGTCCGACGCGCGCGCCGCGGCGAGCGAGCACTTCTCGAGATCGGGCAGCAGCTCCAGCGCGCGCAGGTCCTCGGCGCGCGATATCGTCTCCGATATCAGCCGCTCGGTGCTGGCGAGGGATTCTCGCAGGATCACGGAATCTGGTGCGTGCGCGGCGGACACCCGTTCGGCCTGTGCGTGTGCGTCGCGGTATTTATACCCGCAATGTTCCCGGGCTGGAAACCCCGGGAGGCGCCGCGCTCAGAGCGTCGCGACGAAGCCGCGGATGCGCCGCGCGGCCTCGACGCATTCCTCCAGTCCGGCAACCAGCGCCATGCGCACGCGCCGCGCGCCGGGGTCGCCCTGCGGCGTCGGGCGGCTGAGGAAACTGCCCGGGAGCACCAGCACGTTGCAGCGCCGGTACAGTTCGCGCGCGAACTCGCGCTCGTCGCAGGGCGTGCGCGGCCACAGGTAGAAGCCGCCGTCGGGCGCGCTCACCTCGAGGCAGCCGTCGAGCTCCGCGAGCACC
>CAYXJM010000529.1:0-2287 GCA_964465455.1 uncultured Klebsiella sp. | reverse complement strand
GGTTCATCAAGAACCGCTACATCGGCCGAACCTTCATCATGCCGGGCCAGCAGATCCGCAGCCAGTCCGTGCGCCGCAAGCTCAACGCCATCGAGCTCGAGTTCCGCGACAAGAACGTGCTGCTGGTGGACGACTCCATCGTCCGCGGCACGACCTCGCGGCAGATCATCGAGATGGCACGCGAGGCGGGCGCGCGGCGCGTCTACTTCGCCTCGGCGTCGCCCCCGGTGCGTTACCCGAACGTGTACGGCATAGACATGCCGGCCGTGCGGGAGCTGGTGGCGGCAGGGCGTTCCGACGCGGAGGTCGCTCGCTTCATCGGCGCCGACTGGCTGGTGTACCAGGACCTCGAGGACCTGGTGCGGGCGGTGCGCTACGACAACGGCGATATCACCGATTTCGATACGTCCTGCTTCTCCGGGCGCTACGTCACCGGCGATGTTTCCCCGGAGTACCTGGCGCGGTTGCAGGAGGAGCGCAACGACGACGCCAAGGCCAGGCGCGCGGACGAGTCCCTCGATGCTGCCGAAGACGATGCCGCGGAGGTCGAGACCGTCACCCCCCGGCCGCGCGCCGGCACGGCCTGACGGGCGCGATCGCAGCACGATCCGCGCGACGTCGATACCCGGCCGGCAGGTGCCGCAGCGATGAGTTCCCCACGCGTCTTCGTGATCGACGACCACGCCGACTTCCGGCGTCTCGTCGGCCATCACGTCACGGCCCGCTGGCCGGGCGCCCTCGTGCAGTATTACGACCCGCTCGTCTCCGGGCGGCTGCCCGCGGCGTTTTCCGGGGCCGGCAGCGACGTGGTCCTCCTCGGGCATCCGGCGGCGCAGGGCGATGCCCTCGACTGGCTGCAGCAGCTGCGTGCCTCGCCGCGGTTTCCGCCGGTGGTGTTCCTCGGCTCGGGAGACGAGCGCCAGGTCGTGGCCGCGATCAAGGCTGGCGCCGAGGACTACGTCGGCAAGCCTGGCCTGACCCACGCCCGGCTGGTGGATGCGATCGAGCGGGCGCTGGTGGCGGGCGGCGCGCGTCGCGAGCCCGGGGCGCGAGCGCCGGGCGAGGTGCCCCGCGGAGTGCCGGCACTGGCTGCCTACGAGCCGGTCGGCACGCTCAGCGAGGGCGACATCTCGTCTGTGCACCTGGTGCGCGAGCGTGCGAACGGCCGCATGGCAGTGCTCAAGGTGCTGCGGCAGGTGCCGGACTCGGGCGGGGAGAAGCACTTCGACCGCTTCCTCCAGGAGTACCAGCTCATCGCCGGGATCGAGCACCCGAACATCGTCCAGATCTACGATCTCGGCGTCGCCGACGACCACGCCTACATCGCCATGGAGTACTGCAGCCGCGGCACCCTCAAGCGGCGCATCGGCGAGGGCATCGACGCCGAGCAGGCCTACGGCTGGTTGCGGATCATCGCCGGCGCGCTCGGTGCCCTGCACCAGGTGGGAATCTTTCACCGTGACCTGAAGCCGACGAACGTCATGTTCAGGGAGGACGATACGCCGGTGCTGATCGACTTCGGGCTCGCCAAGCAGGCGCACTTTCATGCCGGGCTGACGGGCACGGGGGCGATCTTCGGGACGCCGTACTACATGAGCCCGGAGCAGGGGCAGGGCGATGCGGTCGACCAGCGCAGCGACATCTACAGCCTCGGCATCGTCCTCCACGAGATGCTGACGGCCCGCAAGCCTTACGAAGGCGCTTCGGCCATGTCGGTCATCATCCAGCACCGCGAGGCGCCACTGCCGCGCCTGGCTGAGCGGTTCGCGCAGTTCCAGCCGCTGCTCGATCGCATGCTCGCCAAGCGCCCGCAGGAGCGCTTCCAGACCATGGAGGAGGTGCTGGGCTGGCGCCCGGAATAGGCGCGGGCTCGGTCGCTCAGGCGAAGGGCAGCGACAGGAGGCGGTACTCGTCCTTCGACCAGCTGAGAATGCTGCCCTGCTCGTACCAGTCGCCGAGCACGATGCGGGTGGCCGCAGCCCCATTGATCTCCAGTTGGTGGATGCCGGGGCGGTGCGTATGCCCGTGCACCAGTATGCGCGCGCCGTTGACGGCGAGGGCGGTGCGCACCGCCCCCTCGTTGACGTCCATGATCCGTGCGGCGCTGGTGGCAGTGTACCGACGGCTGCGTCGCCGGCCTTCGTTGCCAGCGGCGCGGCGCCAGCTTCGTGGCAGGGCGAGGAACGCACGCTGCAGGCGCGGGTGGTTGACGATGCGCCGGTAGCGCTGGTAAGGACGATCGTCGCTGCACAACAGGTCGCCGTGCATCAGCAGCACCCGCTGCCCG
>CAYXJM010000528.1:0-2287 GCA_964465455.1 uncultured Klebsiella sp. | reverse complement strand
TCCGCGGGCGGCGCAACGGACGCCGCCTCGTGCGGCCGCGCGCGCACCGGCGCCATGAACCACGCGAGGTACTCGCGCCGCCGCGAGGCGGCGTCGCCGTCCGCCGGGGCCGCGCCGCCGGCGCGCGCCGCCGCCAGCAGGGCCTCGTTCCAGCGCCCGGCCGGCGCATCGGCGGGGACAAGCGTGCCGTGCCCCGCCGCGCGCAGCCGCTCGGCCACGGCGCCGAGGTCGCTGGCGACGATGGGCAGGCCCGAGGCCAGGGCGACGTCGAGCGTGTACGAGTAGGTCTCGGGAATGCGGCCCGGGAACCACAGCACGTCGCAGCGCTCGAGCGCGAGCAGCGCCGGCAGGTCGGCGTCGCGGTACTCGCCGCGGACCTGGATCGGGAGCTCCGGCCAGCTGGGGACGGCGCTGGCCGGGTAGCCCAGCACGCAGAAGGCGAGCGGCTGCCCGGCGTCCTGCGCCAGGCGGGCGCTGGCGAGCACCGTCGCGAGTCCCTTCACCGGCGCGAGGCCGCCGAGCAGGCCCACCTTGAGGCGCGGCGGCACCGGCTCCAGCCACTCGTGGCGCGGCGGGTGCGGCTGCACCGCGCAGGACACGTCGGGGAAATGGCGCGCCAGCCGCCCGGCCACGAACTGCGAGGGCACGATGACCCGCTCGGCCCCGGCGAGGAAGCCGTGCATGCGCTCGCGCCACTCGTCGATGCCGAGGCCCCACGGGTGCGGCCGCCCCTGCACGCAGCGCGCGCAGCCCTCGGCGTCGGGCTCGCCGCAGTAGTCGCCTTCCGGCGTCGACAGCGAGTGGATCGGGCAGTACGGGTAGAAGTCGTGGATCGTCAGGTCGTAGGGCAGGCCGAGGCGCGCCGGCAGCGCGAGGATCGCGGGCGCGAAGCCGTGCACGTGGTGGATGCAGAGCCGGTCGTAGGCGCGCCCGGCGAGGGCGGCGACCACGTCCTCCCAGTCATCGAAACGCCACCACGCCGGTTCCGCCCCGGCCTCTTCCATGACCACGGTCGCGGCGCCGTGCGCGTGCAGCAGGTCGACGTCCGCGCACGCGCCCAGCAGCGCCTGCAGGTCGCGCACGTGGCGCTCGACGCCGCCGCCCATGTCGTGGGATATCAGCAGCAGCCGGGGGCGTCGCGACATGGGGCGGGCCGGCGGCGCTTCAGCGGCGCGCCATGACGAAGACCTGGGGGCCGCCCAGGTTCGCGTAGTCGGCGGACCAGTACAGGTCCACCCAGGCATCGGCGAAGCCCGCGCGTCGCAGGTCGTCCAGCAGCTGCCAGCCGAAGTGGTAATAGCAGAGCACGCCCTGGCCGCCCACGGGGTCGCCGTGGTACTCGGGCTCGAGCAGGTGCACCACCCGCCCGTCTTCCAGCCGCGCGCGGACCAGGTTGTCCGCGGCATGGGGCATGAAGGGCACGGTGATGACCGCGAGCGCGCCGGGCACCAGCACCCGCGCCAGCTCGCGGAGCGCCGCGTCGTACTCGGCGATGTGTTCGAGCACGTCGCAGCTGACCGCGAAATCCACGCTGGCGTCGGCGAGGCTCAGCCGCCGCAGGTCCTCGTGGCGGATGCCGGCCCGCGACACCTGCCCCGGCGCGTGGTCCGGGCCCAGGTACTCGCTGGTGACCAGCCCCGGGAAGCGCGACAGCAGCACGCGCGCGAGCGGCGTCACGTGCTCGGTGAGGTAACCGCGACCGCGCAGTCCCTCGCTGTCGATGACCTGCACGGTCAGGCGCAGGCGGTTGTTCAGCCCGCAGCGCTCGCAGCACAGGCGCTCGCGCCAGTTGACGTCGCGCCCGTTGGAGTAGAGCAGGTCATAGCTGAAGCGCGAGGGCGACCGGCAGGTCCAGCAGTAGCCGGCGACCCAGGCGCTGTCCCCGGCCTCGTGCAGGGCGGCCTGCAGCGCGATGGTGGGGCGCCACTGGTCGTCGAGCACCGCGCTGTTGGCGGCATGCCACGCGGCGAACGCCTCGTGGCTGCGGAAGGTCTGCCGCCATTGGGAAAGTGCCGTGTTCATCCCTGAGGGTCCCAGTCACTGCCGGCGCCGGCGGCGAGTGCCGGCGCCGTCGCAAAGGCGCGAAGCATAAGGCCCGGCACGCCGCGGAGCCAGTCCCCGGGGGCCTTTGCGGGCACGCACTGCCGATGCGGCAAGGGGCGGGCCTGCTGCGCACGCGCGGGCACGCACTGCCGATGCGGCGAGGGACGGGCCTGCTGCGCACGCGGCCGCCGGCGGTACATCCATGTACCGCCGGCTACGCGTGTTGCCGAAATCGCTCCCGGCG
>CAYXJM010000527.1:0-2293 GCA_964465455.1 uncultured Klebsiella sp. | reverse complement strand
GCATCCGCAAGGCCATACACCGCGCGGCGGAACTGCTCGCGGCGGAGCAGTCGGAGTCGGCGCTGGAAACGGTGCCGCCCGCCGAGGAGGTGGAGCCATGATGAACATGAACCGGCGCGCGTTCCTGCGCAACGTCTCGATAGCGGGCGGCGGCGTGATGCTCGGCATCACGCTGGGCGGCTGTGGCGGGGAGGCGGCCCCGTGGCCGAACCAGGCGGCAGGCGTGCTGCAACCCAACGCGTTCCTGCAGGTGCGTCCCGACGGCGGCGTGGTGCTCGCCGTCCACAAGGCCGAGATGGGCCAGGGTGTCGCGACCGGCCTCGCGACGCTGGTGGCGGAGGAGCTCGAGATCGACCCGCTGCGGCTGCAGATCGAGTTCGCCGAGCCGCACCCGGACTACAACGACAAGGAATACCGCTCGATGATCACGGGCGGCAGCGCCTCGATGCGCAACAACTTCGACGGCATGCGCGAGGCGGGCGCGGCGCTGCGCGAGATGCTGCGCCAGGCCGCCGCCGCGACCTGGGGCGCGGCGCTCGCGGACTGCATCGCTGCCGATGGCGCGGTGAGCCTGCGCGACGGCACGCGCAGCGCGAGCTACGGCGATCTCGCCGCGGCCGCCGCGAAGCTGCCGGTACCGGCGGACATCGCGCTGAAGCCGGCCTCGGAGTGGCGGCGCATCGGCAAGCACGACGCGCGCGTCGACGCGGTGAGCAAGGTCGACGGCAGCGCACAGTTCGCGCTGGACCTGAGCCTGCCGGGGATGCTGACCGCGGTGCTGGTGCGCTGCCCCCATTTCGGCGGCACGCTGAAGGGCTTCAAGGCAGACCGGGCGCAGGCCGTCGCCGGCGTGCGCCAGGTGCTCGAACTCGACGGCGCGGTGGCCGTGGTGGCCGACGGGTACTGGCAGGCGAGCAGCGCGGCGGCGCTGCTCGAGATCGAGTGGGACAAGGGGCCGCTGGCGGGCCTGGATTCCGCCGCGATCACCGCGGCGCAGCGGCGCCTGCTGGCCGAGGAGACCGGGCGCGTGGTGCGCGAGGACGGCGAGGCGCCCGCCGCGGGCGCGGCGGCACGCTCGGTGAGCGCCGAATACCGCGTGCCCTACCTGGCGCACGCGCCGATGGAGCCGATGAACGCGGTGGCCTCCGTGACGGCCGAAGGCGCGGAGGTCTGGGCCGGCAACCAGGCGCCCGACGTGCTGAAGAGCCTGGTGGCCCGGCGGCTGGAGATCGCGCCCGAGAAGGTGCGCGTGCACTCGTCGTACGTGGGCGGCGCGTTCGGGCGGCGCACCTACATGGATTTCGCGCTCGAGGCGGTGGCGCTGTCGCGGGCGACGGGCGCCCCGGTCAAGGTGGTGTGGTCGCGCGAGGACGACATGCGCCACGACCACTACCGGCCGGCGGCGATGGCCGCGATGCGCGCCGACATCGGCGCCGACGGCAAGCTGCTCGGCTGGGACGCGCGGGTGGTCGCACCGCCGGTCATGAACACCATGGTCGGCGTGGTGCTGCCCGTGATGCTGCCGCGCTGGGCGCCGCTCGGCGTCGGGGCGGCAGTCGAACCGCTGGTCGCGAAATACGACCCGAACCTCACCGAAGGCGTGGATTCGCTTCCCTACGCGCTGCCGTACGTGCGCGTCGAGGGCCTGGTCTCGGATCCCGGCATCCCGGTCGGGGTGTGGCGCTCGGTAGGGCACTCGCAGAACGCCTTCTTCAGCGAGTGTTTCGTCGACGAGGTCGCGCACGCGCTCGGCCAGGACCCGGTGCGCTTCCGTCTGGAGCGCCTGCCGGCCGATTCGCCGGTGCGCAGCGCGCTGGAACTGCTGGTCGCGAAGGGTGGCTGGGGCAGCGCGCCCGAAGGCGTGTACCAGGGCATCGCGGTGCACCAGAGCTTCGGCACGGTGGTGGCCGAGCAGGCGGAGATCGTCATCGAGGACGGCAGGCCGAAGCTCAGGCGCGTGGTGTGCGCGGTCGAGTGCGGCGTGGCGGTCAACCCCGACGTGGTGCGCATGCAGGTCGAGAGCGGGGTGGTCTTCGCGCTCTCCGCCGCGCTGCACGGGGAGATCACGATTCGCGACGGCGCGGTGGAGCAGGGCAACTTCGACGCCTACCCGGTGCTGCGCATCGACGCCTGCCCCGAGATCGAGGTGCACATCGTGCCGAGCGAGCGTCCGCCGAGCGGCATCGGCGAGCCCGGCGTGCCGCCGCTCGCGCCGGCGCTCGCGAACGCGGTGTTCGCGGCCACCGGCAAGCGCCTGCGTGAACTGCCGCTCAGGCTGTCCTGAGATGGCGCT
>CAYXJM010000526.1:0-2298 GCA_964465455.1 uncultured Klebsiella sp. | reverse complement strand
CGGCTCCAGAGCTGCGGGTCCGATACCAGGTCCAGCGAGTTCTGGCTCTTGGCGGCAGCCACCCCGCGGCGCTGCAGCTCGCGAACCAGCTCGGCGGCTTCGCCGCTCGCGGTCCACGCCGACACCAGGCGATCGAGCTCGGCCTCGTTGGCCTTGCGCGCGGCATGCGTGGCAAAGCGCGGATCGCCGGCGAGCCCGGCCTGCCCCATTGCCTCCGCGAGCGCGCGCCAGCGCGGGTCCGAGTTCACCGCGATGGCGATCCAGTCGCCGTCGCGGCACGCATAGACACCGTGCGGCGCCATGTCCGGGTGGCGGTTGCCGTCGCATTCGGGCACCGTGCCGTTCAGCGCGTAATCCATCAGCGTGTCGCCGATCATGCTGCTCATGCTCTCGACGGCCGAGACGTCGATGTACTGGCCCACACCCGCGCGCTGGCGATGGCGCAGGGCGACGACGGTCGCGAAGGCGGCGAGCGTGCCGACGGTGGAATCGCCGTAGCGCACGTTCATGCCCGCCGGCGGCTCGCCCTCGTAGCCGACCAGCGCGCTCAGCCCGCCCAGCGCGGCGAAGCACGGCGCGTAGCCGGTCTGGTAACTCAGCGGGCCGTCGTTGCCCCACATGCCCATCGAGGCATAGACGATGTCGGGCCTGACCGCCCGCACCTGCTCGTAACCGAGGCCGAGGCGGCGCACGGCCCCCGGGCGCAGGTTCTCGATCAGCACGTCGGAGCGGGCCGCGAGATCGAGGATCAGCCCCACGCCCTCCCGGCTCTTCATGTCGATCTGCACGCTCAACTTCTGCGGATTGACCGACTGGAAGCCCGGCGCGTTGTCGATGTCGGCGACCCCGAAGGTGCGTGTCACGTCGAGCGAGGCTTCGCTCTCGACACGGATGACTTCCGCCCCGAGAAAGGCCAGCAGCTTGCCGGCATAAGGGCCGGCCCAGACCTTGGTCAGCTCCAGCACCCGCACACCCGCCAGCGGCCCGCCACGCATGCGCGCCGTCACGGGATGTCCCCCCTTCGCGATGCCGGAGCCCCGTGCGGCGCCCGGTTCCGCTCGCGTATGCTGCCCGAGCAGCGGTGCCGGCGAGTTCAGCGTCGCGGGTGTCACGCTCAGCCTGTACGGGACGGTGGGGTAGAGCGCAGGGCCGATGACCGGATGCTCGAGGCGGGCGAAGAAGTGCCGGAACCGGTATTGCGACGAGGCCAGCAGGTCCCTGGCGTTGTTGACCGCCACCAGCGTGAGCCCGAGTTTCTGCGCCGCCGCGGCGGCCTCGTGCTTGTCCTGCGTGGCGAGCCACTGCGCGATGTGGTGGCGGCACTGCGCCACGCGCTCCGGCGTGCACTCGCGCTCCAGCCAGTGCTCCGGAAACGCGTCCATCCACGCAGGATCGCCGAGCAACCGGCGCAGCGCCGCCCAGTGCGCGGGGGTCGACATCCAGATGTAGGCGTAGCCCTCGCGGCAAGGGAACATGCCGGCCGGACCGCCGAGGTCGAAGGCGGTGCGCTCGGCGCCCACCGGCAGCTCGCCGGCGACCATCTGCCCCAGCACGTAGTCGACGCGCGAGGCGAGTACCGCCTGCTGCGAGATGTCGATGAATCGCCCCAGTCCGGACTGCTCCCGCTCGCAGACTGCCGCGACGATGCACATGGCCGCGTCCAGCGCCGCCTCGTAGCTCGGCAGGAAGCGCCCGGCGCCCTTGAGCGGCGGCAGCTCCGCGGCGGCGGCGCTCGGCGTGTGGTAGCCCCAGCCGCTGCAGTGGATGACCGTGAGATCCTCGGCGTGCCGGCGATCCTCGGGCGGCGACTGGCCGAAAGCCGTGATCGAACAGAGCACCAGCGCCGGGTGCGTCGCGCTGACGGATGCGGGAGCCAGGCCCACGGTCTCGAGCCAGCCGGCGGGATGGTCGTCGACGACCACGTCGACGCGTTTCAGCATGTCCCCGAGCGCGGCGAGCCCGCTGGTGCTCGTCACGTCGAGCGCCACCGAGCGCTTGTTGGTGTTCAGGTAAGCGAAGAGACCGCTGCCCTCGGGCGCCGCGGCGCCGGGGGCGAACGGGCCGAGGCCTCGCGTGGGGCTGCCGCAGCCGGGCTTTTCGAGCTTGATGACGGTGGCGCCGAAGTCGGCCAGCAGCTTGCCGCAGTATTCCCCGGCAACGCCTTCGGCCAGTTCGAGCACCCTCAGCCCGGCGAGGGCCGCTGTCTCAGGCCCGTGTTCTGCCCGCATCGCCGCTTTCCAGGCTCACACGCGCACCAGTTCGTAGTCGCCCGCGTCGTCGACCCGCGCCTTCCAGTCC
>CAYXJM010000525.1:0-2309 GCA_964465455.1 uncultured Klebsiella sp. | reverse complement strand
ATGGACGAGGCGCAGGGCTTCTACCCGGTGCCGCGCTTCATGGTGCAGTCCGAGTGCGAAGCGCTGCTCGCCAAGCTGCTGCGATGAGCCCGCGCGCCGTGCCGCGCGAGCACGCGATCACGGTGCGCGGCACGCGGCTCGCGTGGCGGCAGTGGGGCGAGGACCACGAATACCCGGTGCTGGCGCTGCACGGCTGGCTCGACAACGCCGCGTCCTTCGACGCGCTGGGGCCGCTGCTCGCCGGGCATCGCGTGATCGCGCTCGACTTGCCGGGCCACGGCCGCAGCGCCCACCGCGGCCCGGACGCGAGCTACAACATCTGGGACGACCTGCCGGACCTCGCGTGGTTCACCGCCGAGCTGGGGCTCGCGCGCTACGCGCTGCTCGGGCACTCGCGCGGTGCGGCCATCGCCACGCTGCTCGCGGCGATCGAGGCCCCCGCGGTGAGCAGCCTCGTGATGATCGACAGTATGCTGACGCCGATGTTCCGCGAGGAGCAGACGGTGGAGCAGCTGCGCAGTTTCGCGCACGACTACGGCCGTCGCCGCGCGCGCGCACCGCGCGTCTTCGCCACGGTGGAAGAGGCCGTCGCGGCGCGCTGCGCCGCCACCGGCATCGACGCGCGCGCCGCCGCGATGCTGGTGCCGCGCAACCTCGAGGCCGTGGCCGGCGGCTGGCGCTGGCGCACCGATGCGCGGCTGCGCCACGCCTCGGCACTGAAGCTGACGCGCGGCAACGTGCGCAACGTGCTGGAGTCGCTGCGGCTGCCGGCGCTGCTGTTCCCGGCCTCGGGGGGCTTCGGAGCGCGGCTCGGCGACATCGAGTCCACGGGCTGGCTGCGCGGGCTCGCCGTCGAGGCGGTCGAGGGCTGCCATCACTGTCACATGCTCGGGCAGGCGCCGGCGATCGCGGCGCGCATACGGGACTTCTGGAGGGATTGTGGGCAAGGTTGAAACCGGGCACGAGACGCCGCAGGAACTGCTGACGGTACGCGACTTCCTGCGCTGGGCGGTGAGCGCCTTCAACGCGGGCGGCGTCGCGTACGGGCACGGCACCGACAACGCGTGGGACGAGGCGCGCTGGCTGGTGCTGGGCGCGCTGCACCTGCCCTTCGACAGCCCCGACTGGGTGCTCGACGCCCGTCTCGGCGCCGCCGAACGCAGCCAACTCGCCGCGCTGCTGGCGCGGCGCGTCCGCGAGCGCGTGCCCACGGCCTACCTGCTCGGCGAGGCGTGGTTCGCCGGCCTGCGCTTTCGCGTCGATCCCGCGGTGCTGATCCCGCGTTCGCCGGTCGCCGAGCTGATCGCCTCGCGCTGCGAGCCGTGGATCGACGGCCGCGAGCCCGCGCGCATCCTCGATCTCTGCTGCGGCAGCGGCTGCATCGGGATCGCGGCGGCCTTCGCCTGGCCCGGGGCCGAGGTCGTGGTGAGCGACATCTCGCCGGCGGCGCTGGCGCTCGCGCGCGAGAACGTGGCGCTGCACGGCCTCGGCGAGCGCGTGCGCGTGGTCGAATCCGATCTCTTCGCCGCGCTCGCGGGCGAGGTCTTCGACCTGATCCTCAGCAATCCGCCCTACGTGGACGCCGCCGACATGGAAGCGCTGCCCGCGGAGTTCCTGCACGAGCCGCGGCTCGGGCTCGCGGCGGGCGAGGACGGGCTCGACATCGCGCGGCGCATCCTCGCCGAGGCGCCCGAGCACCTGGCGCCGGAGGGCCTGCTGGTGCTCGAGGTGGGCAACAGCGCCGACGCGCTCGAACACGCCTTCCCGCAGCTGCCGTTCCTGTGGCCGGATTTCGAGCACGGCGGCCACGGCATCGCGCTGATCCACGCCGCCGAGATCCGCGAGCACCGCCGCCGGCCGTGACAATTGCCCGCCGCGGGCGCCTCGCGCCGCGGCGATTGTCCGTATAATCGCGCCCTGTTTCTCCGCGGTGGCGCTCATCCCATGTCAGGCAACAGCATCGGACGTCTCTTCACGCTGACGAGCTTCGGCGAGAGCCATGGCCCGGCCATCGGCGGCATCGTCGACGGCTGCCCGCCGGGGCTCGCGCTCGGCGAGGAGGACCTGCAGCCGGACCTCGACCGCCGCCGCCCGGGCAGCTCGCGCTACACCACCCAGCGGCGCGAGGAAGACCGCGTGCGCATCCTCTCGGGCGTGTTCGAGGGCGTCACCACCGGCGCGCCGATCGGCCTGCTGATCGAGAACACCGACCAGCGCTCGAAGGACTACGGCACGATCAAGGACACGTTCCGCCCGAACCACGCCGACTACACCTACGCGCAGAAGTACGGCATCCGCGACTACCGCGG
>CAYXJM010000524.1:0-2309 GCA_964465455.1 uncultured Klebsiella sp. | reverse complement strand
TCGCGATGCTCACGCAGTCGTCGACGACGCCGATCGGCAGCACGCAGACCGGGCAGCCCGGGCCGTGCACGAACTCGATCGTGGCGGGCAGGAGCTCGGCGAGGCCGAAGCGGAAGATCGCGTGCGTGTGTCCGCCGCAGACTTCCATGATCTGCAGCGGCGCGTCGCGGCGGCGCGCGATGCGACCGGCCAGCACGCGGATCCCGTCGAGCACCGCCTGCGCGCGCGCCGGGTCCCGGAACTCGTCGACGTACTTCACGCGCCGTCCGGGGCGCCGAGGCGCATCGCGTCGAGCTCGGACTGCATCTCGCCGAGCTCGGCGAGGATCGCGAGCGTGCGCTCGGCCTCGTCGGCGTCGATGCGCGCGAGCGCGAAACCCGCGTGCACCAGCACCCAGTCGCCGAGGCACTGCGCCGGCGCGCGCGACTCGTCGACGATGCAGGCGATGTTGACCGCGCGTTGCACGCCGCCGACGCTGACCATGGCGCTCGGCGCCGCGGGGTCGAGGATTCCGACGATGCGGGCGGGCACGCCGAGGCACATGGCTCAGGCGGCTCCGGCGGCGTGCTGGCGCGCGCGCTCGATCCAGCCGAGCCAGTCCTCCATGCCCTGGCCGCGCAGCGCCGAGAGCTGCAGCACGGCGATGGCCGGATTCACGCGCCGCGCGTACGCGAGACAGGCCTCGACGTCGAACTCGAGGTAGGGCAGCAGGTCGATCTTGTTCAGCAGCATCAGGTCGGCGGCGGCGAACATGTCGGGGTACTTGAGCGGCTTGTCCTCGCCCTCGGTGACCGACAGCACCACCACCTTGTGCGCCTCGCCGAGATCGAAGCCGGCGGGGCAGACCAGGTTGCCGACGTTCTCGATGAACAGCACGCCGCCGCGCGCGAGCGGCAGCGCGTCCATCGCGTGGCCGACCATGTGCGCGTCGAGGTGGCAGCCCTTGCCGGTGTTGATCTGCACGGCCGGCACGCCGGTGGCGCGCACGCGCTCGGCGTCGTTCGCGGTCCGCTGGTCTCCCTCGATCACGCCGAGCGCGCAGCGCCCGCGCATCCGCTCGAGGGTGGCGGTGAGCAGGGCGGTCTTGCCCGAGCCGGGGCTGGAGACGAGGTTCAGCGCCAGCACGCCGGCCGCGGCGAGGCGCGCGCGGTTGGCGGCGGCGTAGCCGTCGTTCTTCGCCAGGATGTCCTGCTCGATCTGCACCAGGCGCGACTGCGGGATCCCCGGCACGTGCGCGCCGGCCGGGCCGCGGCCGTAGTCGTGCAGCGGGGCGCCGTGCCCGTGCGCGTGGTCGTGCCAGGCGCCGTGCTCGTGGTGGTGCACGTGGTCGTGCCCGTGCCCGTGCACGTGCCCGTCGTCATGGTGGCGGTGCGCATGCCCGAGGTCATGCGCATGGCCGCTCCCGTGCTCCGTTTCCGCCTCGCCGCAGCCGCACACCTTGCACATCGTTCAGCTGACCTCCAGTTCCTTCACGCGCATCTGCGTGCCGTCGATGAGTTGCGTCCCGTATCCGCCGCAGCGGGGGCAGGGCTCGCCGCGGGCGGCGACCTCGTGCGTGGCGTCGCAGGCGGGGCAGCGGGCGCGGCCGGGAATCTCCGTGATCTCGAGCGTGGCGCCCTCGGCCAGCGAGCCGCGCATCACCACGTCGAAGCCGAAGCGCAGCGCCTCGATCTCCACCGCCGCGAGCCGCCCCACTTCCAGCGCGACCGCGCTGACGCGGGTGAAGCGCTGCGCGCGCGCCTGCTCCTCGATCAGCTCCAGGATGGACTCGCAGAGCGCCATTTCGTGCACCGGACCGGACCTCGACCGCCTCGACCACGCGGGGACAGGTCGACTTTAGCATCACCGCGCGCGATCCGGGTGACGACGGTAGCGTTCGGCGAGGCGCGCGCTCAGCGCAGGCAGTGCGCGGCCCCGATGGCGGCCTGCCCCAGCGAGAGCCCGCCGTCGTTGGCCGGGACCTCGCGCTGCGTCAGCACCGCCAGCCCGGCCCCGCGCAGCCGCCCGGCGATGCCCTCCAGCAGCAGCCGGTTCTGGAACACGCCGCCCGAGAGCGCCACGGTGTCGAGGCCGTGCGCCGCGGCCAGCCCGGCGGCGAGGCCGGCCACGCCGGCGGCGAGGCCGTGGTGGAAGCGCGCCGCGACCACCGCCGGCGCCACGCCGCGGCGCAGGTCCGTGAGCAGCGGTTCCCACAGCGGCGCCGGATCGAGCACGCCCGTGCCCGGCCCTGCCACGGTCGCGAAGGTGTAGCCGCCGCGGTCGCCGGGCACCGTGGCGGCGAGCGCATCGAACTCGATCGCCGCCCACAC
>CAYXJM010000523.1:0-2312 GCA_964465455.1 uncultured Klebsiella sp. | reverse complement strand
CGCTGATCGACCAGGTGGAGCAGGTGAGCGACGCGGAGGCCATGGAGTACGCGCATCGGCTGATGCGCGAGGAAGGCATCCTCGCCGGCATTTCCTGTGGCGCTGCCGTGGCGGCTGCGGCGCGGGTGGCGCGACAGCCGCAGCACCAGGGCAAGACGATCGTCGTCATATTGCCCGACTCCGGCGAGCGCTACCTCAGGAGCCCGCTGTTCGAGGGGCGCTTCGGCGATCGCGAGCTGGTGCAGGCGCTGGGCTGAGGCCTCAGGAGCGGCCGCGGCGGCTGCCGCGGTCGCGGATGTCGACGGTCCTCAGCTGCGTCGCCGGGGCCGCGGGCACGTCGGCGGCGCGGGGCGCGGGCGTGGCGGGCGCGCGTGGCGGCGCCGGCGGGCGCCGGCTCGCGACCAGCCAGTACCACAGCGCGCGCAACAGCCACGCGACGAGCACGGCGATCAGCGCGAACAGCAACAGCCGCACTCCGAGCAGCGGCCCGATCCCGCCGCCCTCGGCGGTGAGCAGCTCGAAGGCCACGATGAATATCGCCGGCGCGAGGAAGTTGCCGTCCGCGTCCACGCTGCCCGGCGTGAGCAGCAGCACCGCCGTCACCGCGCGCAGGGGGTCCTTTATCCAGGACCAGAAGCGCGAACTCAGGCCCCACACCGTGAACAGCAGCACCGCGCACGCGAGCAGGTACAGCGACCACGCGAGCGCGTAATCGGTGGCATTCATGATGTCGGGCCCCTGCCCTGCACCCGCAGCGTCTCCGGCAATGGCGGCAGCTGCAGATAATAGCCCTGTTCGCGGATCGCGCGCAGGACCTCTGCGGCCGTGGTTCGCGCCAGCCGCCGCTCCGGCGTCAGCACCAGCGTCATCGCGCGCTCGACGCCGCCGAGCTCGCGCTGCAGGGCCTCGGGCACCCGGCCCAGCCCCTCGTGGTGATCGACGTAAAGATAGGTGTCGGGATTGCGCCGCGAACGGAACACCGCGCAGATGGTCTTCACGCCGCCGCCTTGCGCGCGAGCGCGAGCAGTTCCTCGCCGATCACCTCGCCTCGCCAGCCGTCGAGCACCGCCGGCGGCTGTGCGCCCCCGATGCCGTCGCACCAGCGCAGCAGCTCCTCGAAATCGCGTCGTCGCGCCAGCATCTCCGGTGCCACCCCGAGCGACTCGCCGCGCGCGATCGCGTGCGCGCGCAGCGCCTTGAGCCGCCGGCCCTGCTCGGTGTCGAGCGGCGGCGGCAGCGGCGGGGGCAGCTCCGCGGGCTCGAGCGCGAGCGCGGCGGCCACCCGCTCGAGGAGCGTTCGCCCGTGACGGCGCCGCACGCCATCGGGCAGTTCCCTGACCGCGGCGAGCTGTTCCTCGCGCTGCGGCCGCAACTCCGCCAGCGCCAGCAGCGCCGCGTCCGGCACCAGCCAGCTGCGCGGCAGGTCGCGCGTGCGCGCGGTCTCCTCGCGCCAGGCGTGCAGCGAGCGCAGCACCGCGAGCGCGCGCGGATCGAGACGCCACGCGCCCCCGATGGCGCGCCAGTCCGCGCCGGCGCGACTGCGGAAACGCGCCAGCGTGGCGGCGCATTCCTCGCGCGCCCAGTCGCCGGCGGGCTTGCCGTCCAGGCGCGCGGCGAGAACCCGCCACAGCGCCGGCAGGAAGGCCACGTCCTCGGCGGCGTAGTGCAGCTGCGCCGGCGACAGCGGCCGCTGCAGCCAGTCGGTGCGCGTCTCGGACTTGCCGAGGTGCACGTCGAATTCCCTCGCGAGCATCTTCTGGTAGCCGACCGACAGCGGGTAGCCGCAGAACGCCGCCACGATCTGCGTGTCGACCAGCGGATCCGGCAGGGCGCCGAGGTGACGCTCGCAGACCTCGAGGTCCTCGGAGCACGAGTGCATCACCTTCAGCACGTTGGGCGCCTCGAGCAGGCGCGCGAGCGGCGCCAGATCGCGCACGGCGAGCGGATCGACCAGATAGCAGGCCTCGCCGTCGCAGACCTGGAACAGCGCGGCCTGCGCGTGGAAGGTGCGCACGCGCATGAACTCGGTGTCGAGCGCCACCACCTCGCGCGCCAGCCAGCCAGCTGCCGCGGCCGCGAGCGCTTCCGGTGCATCGATGTAGTGCACGGGCATGCCGTTGAAGGTTTCCACGATGCCTGAAGTCATACCGGCTTGCGTCCCTGGAAGGCGTGCTGCAGCGTGCCGCCGTCGACGTATTCGAGCTCGCCGCCGAGCGGCACGCCGTGCGCGATGCGCGACACCGCGACGCCGGCGTCGCGCAGCTGCTCGGTGATGAAATAGGCGGTTGCCTCGCCCTCCACCGTGGGGTTGG
>CAYXJM010000522.1:0-2312 GCA_964465455.1 uncultured Klebsiella sp. | reverse complement strand
CGCCAGCGCTTCATCCTGCGCGTGCGCACGCTGGCGCGCGCCGTGGCGCAGAGTTACTTCGACATGCGCAAGGCGCTCGGCTTCCCGCTCGCCGCGGAGGAACTGCGCCGCGAGCTGCTGGCCGCCGGGGAGACCGCCCGATGAGCGCCGAGACCCTGCTGATCGAGATCGGCACCGAGGAACTCCCGCCGACCAGCCTGCGCACGCTCGGCGAGGCGCTGCACCGCGAAGTGATCGCGCGGCTCGACGAAGCGCGCATCGCGCACGGCGCCTCGCGCTGGTTCGCCAGCCCGCGACGGCTCGCGGTGTCGATCGAGTCCGTCGCCGCGACGCAGCCGGACGCGGTGGCCGAGAAGCTCGGCCCCGCGGTGGCCGCGGCCTTCGGCGCCGACGGCAAGCCCACGGGAGCCGCGCTCGGTTTCGCGCGCGGCTGCGGCGTCGAGGTCGACGCGCTGCTGCGCGTTCCCGGCGAGCGCGGTGAACGCCTCGCGTTCCGCCAGCACGTGCCCGGCCAGCCCACGGTCACGCTGCTGCCCGGACTGACAGAGGCCGCGCTCGCGGCACTGCCCGTGGCCAAGCGCATGCGCTGGGGCGCGCGGCGCGCGGAGTTCGTGCGCCCGGTGCACTGGGTGGTCATGCTGTTCGGCAGCACCGTCGTTCCGGGAGAGGTGCTCGGCATCGCGACCGGGCGCGAGACGCGTGGCCACCGCGTGCACGGCGCGGCGCGCATCGCGCTCGACACGGCGGCGGATTACGAGCGGGCGCTCCGCGAGCAGGGTTCGGTCGTCGCGGACTACGAGGCGCGGCGCGCCGACGTGGCGGCGCAGGTGCGCGCGAAGGCCGCCGGGCTCGGCGGCACGGCGGTGATGGACGAGGCGCTGCTCGACGAAGTGTGCAGTCTCGTCGAGTGGCCGCGCGCGCTCGCCGGCCGCTTCGAGGAGCGCTTCCTCGAGGTGCCCGCGGAGGCGCTGATCTCCTCGATGAAGCAGCACCAGAAGTATTTCCACGTCGTGGATGCGAACGGCGCGCTGCTGCCCCACTTCATCACGGTAGCCAACGTCGACAGCAGCGACGCGCAGAAAGTCGTCGACGGCAACGAGCGCGTGATCCGCCCGCGCCTCAGCGACGCCGCGTTCTTCTTCGCGCAGGACAAGCAGATCACGCTGGCGGCGCGGCGCGAGCGGCTGCGCAGCATCGTGTTCCAGACCGAGCTCGGCAGCATCTGGGACAAGACCGAGCGCGTGGCGACGCTCGCGCGCACGATCGGCACGGAACTCGGCGCCGATCCGGCACTCTGTGCGCGCGCGGCCGAGCTCAGCAAGTCGGACCTGGTGTCCGAGATGGTGCTGGAGTTCGACGAGCTGCAGGGCATCATGGGCACGTACTACGCGCTGAACGACGGCGAGGATCCCGCGGTCGCCGCGGCGCTGACCGAGCAGTACCTGCCGCGCCAGGCCGGCGACGCGCTGCCGCAGGGCAAGGTCGGCATCGCGCTCGCGCTCGCGGACCGGCTCGACACGCTGACCGGCATCTTCGGCATCGGCCAGCCGCCGACCGGCTCGCGCGATCCCTTCGCGCTGCGGCGCGCGGCGCTCGGGCTGCTGCGCACGATCATCGAGAACCGGCTCGAGCTCGACCTGCAGCCGCTGCTGGAACAGGCCGCGGGCGGCCACGCGAAGCTCCCGCAGCGCGACAGCGTGGTCGGGAACGTGCGCGACTACGTCTTCGAACGCCTGCGCGCGTGGTACGGCGACGCCGGCATCGCGGTGGAGTGCTTCCTCGCGGTGCAGGCGCGCAACGTCACCCGGCCGCTCGACTTCGATCGGCGCGTGCGCGCGGTGGCGGAGTTCACCGCGATGCCCGAGGCCGCCGCGCTCGCGGCCGCCAACAAGCGCGTCGCGAACATCCTCGCGAAGCAGGCGCCCGGCGACATCCCCACGGCCGTCGATGCCGCGCTGCTGCAGGAGCCGGCCGAGGCGGCGCTGGCCGCGGAGCTCGACCGGCGCATCGCCGTCACGCAGCCGCTGCTCGCCGCCGGCGACTACGCGGGCGTGCTGCGCGAGCTCGCGGGCCTGCGCGCGACGGTGGACACTTTCTTCGACAAGGTGCTCGTCAATTGCGAGGACGCGCGGCTGCGGGCCAACCGCTTCGCGCTGCTGGCGCGGCTGCGCGAGGCCTTCCTCGGCGTGGCCGACATCTCGGTGCTGGCCGTCGGCGCATGAAGTTCGTGCTGCTGGATCGCGACGGCGTGATCAACTTCGATTCCGACGCCTACATCAAGAGCGTCGACGAATGGCAGCCCATTCCCGGCA
>CAYXJM010000521.1:0-2314 GCA_964465455.1 uncultured Klebsiella sp. | reverse complement strand
GACGAGCTCGACGAAGTGCCCGACGGCGTGATCGTGATCTTCAGCGCGCACGGCGTCTCGCAGGCGGTGCAGCAGGAGGCCGCGCGGCGCGAGCTCAAGGTCTTCGACGCCACCTGCCCGCTGGTGACCAAGGTGCACATGGAAGTCACCCGCTACAGCCGCCAGGGGCACGAGTGCATCCTGATCGGCCACGCCGGGCACCCGGAGGTCGAGGGCACGATGGGGCAGTACGACACCTCCGCGGGCGGCGCGATCTACCTGGTCGAGAGCGCCGAGCAGGTGGCGACCCTGCGGGTGCGCAACCCCGAGGCGCTGTCCTACGTGACGCAGACCACGCTGTCGGTGGACGACACCGCCAGCGTGATCGATGCGCTGCGCGCGCGTTTCCCCGCGATCAGCGGCCCGCGCCGCGACGACATCTGCTACGCCACGCAGAACCGCCAGGACGCGGTGAAGCAGCTGGCCGCCGACTGCGACCTGGTGCTGGTGGTGGGCTCGCCGAACAGCTCGAACTCGAACCGCCTCGCCGAGCTCGCGCAGCGCATGGGCTCGCAGGCGCACCTGATCGACTCCGCCGACGACATCCGCGCCGAGTGGCTGGAAGGCAAATCCGCCGTCGGCGTCACCGCCGGTGCCTCGGCCCCCGAGATCCTCGTGAAGCGCGTGGTGGAGCGGCTCCAGGAGCTCGGCGCCACCGCGCCCGAGGAAATGGCCGGCCGCGTGGAGACCATCACCTTCTCGATGCCGCGGGAGCTCCGCCCGTAGGTCCGGCGTAGGTTCGGCTTCAGCCGAACGCTGCCCAATGTCCGACTGAAGTCGGACCCACGGTGGAGCGTGACCTGCATCACGAATCCGCATTCTTCCCGTGGCACCAGCCGCCGCTCGGTCCCCGATTTCCGCCGTTCGTCCGCCGCAAATTGCGCTTTGACCACCCGCTGCTACCTTTGCCATGGGGGAATTCTTCCCGCGAATCTGGCGCGGCAACGGACAAGGGAGCGCAGTGCATGGTGGCGGAGGCCGGGACAGTCGGGCGAGGCGAGCGGGGTTTCACGCTCGCCGAGCTGATGATCGTCGTGGTGATCGCCGGCATCCTGGCCGCGATAGCGGTGCCCGGCTTTCGCAGCGTCATCCTCGGAAATTCCGTGACCAGCAAGACCAACGAGCTCGTCGGTGCGATGCAGATCGCCCGCAACGAGGCCGTCACGCGCAATGCGCGCGTCACGCTATGTCCGATGGACCCGACCAGCGCGACCCAGTGCAAGGCCGACGGCAACTTCCGCGCCGGATGGATCGTGTTCGGGGACCGCGACGACGACGCAACCGTGGACGCGGACGAGGAGATCTTCGCGGCTTCCACCGGTACCGCCACGGAAATGACCTTCGATCCGGTGGGGCTCGTCGTGGACTTCCGGGCGGACGGCTCCGCGGCAGTCGCCACGAACACCACGCTGACGGTGTGCCGGGAGGAGTTCGCCTCGCGACTCACGGTGGAGCCCACGGGTCGCGCCTACGCCGTCAAGCTCGACGCGTGTCCGTGAAGGATGGATGAGACAGGCATGAAAATCACTTCGGCAACTGCCAATGCACACGGCGGACCGGCCAGCCGGGCGGACGCGTCGACGCGCGCGCGGCACGGCCAGCACGGGGTGGGGCTGATCGAGGTGCTGGTGGCCCTGCTGGTGCTGTCGGTGGGCGTGCTGGCGATCATCGGCATGCAGATATCGGGAAAGCAGGCCAATTACGACGCCGTGCAGCGCACTACCGCCTCGCATCTGGCCCAGGACCTCATCGAGCGCATGCGCGCGAATCCTACCGGGCTGTCCTCCTACCTGACGGGCAACCGGCTCGGCGGCGGCTCGCTGTCGGCGCCGGCTCGGGCCTGCGACAGCTCCGGCACTTCCTGTACGCCTGCGCAGATGGCCGCGGTCGATCTCTACCAGTGGGAACAGCAGATGGACGGGGCCGCCGAAACCCGCGATGTCGGCGGGGTCACGCGCAACAGCGGCGGACTGGTGAGCCCGCGCGCCTGTCTCGACGGACCGGCCGGCGGCGGCCCGGGCGTCTACACGCTGACCGTGGTGTGGCGCGGGGCGGGTGAACTGGAGCCGACGGCGCTCGCGGGCTGCAACAACGCGCTGAACGGGACCAATCTCTACGGCACCGACACCGCGCCCACCAGCGACCGCTACCGGCGTGCCGCGGTGGTCACGTTCTTCATCACCACCTGAGGCGGGAGCGAGAGAAACGTGTCTGCGCAACGGCGACAATACGGCCTGTCCCTGATCGAGCTGATGATCTCGCTGCTGCTCGCGGC
>CAYXJM010000520.1:0-2322 GCA_964465455.1 uncultured Klebsiella sp. | reverse complement strand
TCGCGGATGGCGGCCTCGATGCCCTCGGCATCCAGCCCCGCGTCGTGCAGCATCTGCTGCGGCTTGCCGTGCTCGAGGAAACGGTCGGGCAGTCCCAGCACGAGCAGCGGCATTACGATGCCGCGCGCGGCGAGCAGCTCGGCCACCGCGGCGCCCGCGCCCCCGGCCACGGCGTTCTCCTCCACGGTGACCAGCAGCGCGTGCCCGGCGCACAGTTCCAGGATCAGCTCCTCGTCCAGCGGCTTCACGAAGCGCATGTCGGCGACGCTCGCGTCCAGCGCCGCGGCGGCCGCCAGCGCCGGCGCGACCATGCTGCCGAAGCCGAGGATCGCGACCTCGCGCCCGCTGCGCCGCAGCACGCCCTTGCCGAGCGCGACCGGCTCGAGCGCGGGTTCGATCGCGGCGCCCGGTCCGGTGCCGCGCGGGTAGCGCACCGCGGCGGGACCGTGGTGCAGGAAGCCCGTCGAGAGGAGCTTGCGCGCCTCGTCCTCGTCGGAGGGCGCCATCACCACCATGTTGGGGACGCAGCGCAGGTAGCCGAGGTCGAAGCTGCCGGCGTGCGTGGGGCCGTCCTCGCCTACCAGTCCGGCACGATCGATCGCGAACAGCACGTCGAGGTTCTGCAGCGCCACGTCGTGGATCAGCTGGTCGTAGCCGCGCTGCAGGAAGGTGGAGTAGATCGCCACCACCGGCTTCATGTCCTCGCAGGCGAGGCCGGCGGCCAGCGTGACCGCGTGCTGCTCGGCGATCGCGACGTCGTGGAAGCGCGCCGGGAAGCGGCGCGCGAACTCGACCATGCCCGAGCCCTCGCACATCGCCGGCGTGATGCCGACCAGGCGTTCGTCGCGCCAGGCCATGTCGCACAGCCATTCGCCGAAGACCTCCTGGTACTTCGGGCGCACCGGCTGGGGCTTGGCGCCCGCGACGCGCGGCGCCGGCTCGATCTTGTTGATCGCGTGGTAGCCGACCGGGTCGCGCTCGGCCGGCGCGAAACCCTTGCCCTTGACGGTCATCACGTGCAGCAGCTGCGCGCCCTTCAGTTCGCGCACGTTGCGCAGCGTCGAGAGCAGCGTCGGCAGGTCGTGGCCGTCCACCGGGCCGATGTAGTTGAAGCCGAGCTCCTCGAACAGCGTCCCCGGGGCCACCATGCCCTTCATGTGCTCCTCGGTGCGCCGCGCGATCTCGAGCGCCGGCCCGGGCAGGCGCGACAGCACGCGCTTGCCGGCCTCGCGCATGTGGTTGTACGAGCGGCTGGCCCAGATGCGCGCGAAGTAGGAGGCGAGCCCGCCCTCGTTGCGCGAGATCGACATCTGGTTGTCGTTCAGGATCACCAGCAGGTCGGCGCCGGTGTGCGAGGCGTGGTTCAGCGCCTCGAAGGCCATGCCGGCCGTCATCGCGCCGTCGCCGATGATCGCGACCGCCCGGCGATCCTCGCCGCGCGCGCGCGCGGCCAGCGCCATGCCGAGCGCGGCGCTGATGCTGGTACTGGAGTGGCCGACGCCGAAGCAGTCGTACTCGCTCTCGGCGCGGTTGTTGAACGCCGCGAGGCCCCCGGCCTTGCGGATCGTCAGCATCGCCTCGCGGCGCCCCGTCAGGATCTTGTGCGGGTAGCTCTGGTGGCCCACGTCCCAGACCAGGCGGTCGTGCGGCGTGTCGAACAGGTAGTGCAGCGCGATGCTGAGCTCGACCACGCCGAGGCCGGCGCCGAAGTGCCCGCCGGTCTGGCCCACGGCGTAGAGCAGGTACTCGCGCAGCTCGTTGGCCAGCTGCGGCAGCTGGGCCTCGTCGAGCTCGCGCAACTGGTCGGGAAACGTCACGCGATCGAGCAGCGGCGTCGCCGGGCGCGTCACGGGAATTTCCTGGAACAGCTTCATGCTAGGGGCTTTCCTGCGGGATGCCGGCGGGCTCGGGCCGGTCAGGGGCGCGATTCTAACCGATCGGGGCGGCGCCCGTAATCGGCGCTCAGCGGTCCCTGCTCACGATGAAGCGCGCCATCTCGGCCAGCGCCCCGGCCGGCGCGCCGAGCGGCGCCAGCGCCGCCAGGGCCGCATCGCACAGCTGCAGGGCCAGCGCGCGCGCGCCCGCTTCGCCGAGCTGCGTGACGTAGGTCGGCTTGGTCTGCGCGGCGTCGGACCCCGGGTTCTTGCCGAGCGCCGCCACGTCGCCGCAGGCGTCGAGGATGTCGTCCTGCACCTGGAAGGCGAGCCCGATGCAGCGCGCGTACGCGTCCAGGCTGGCGCGCGCGGGCGCGTCCGCCGCTCCCAGCAGCGCCCCCATGCGCAGCGCGGCGCGGATCAGCGCGCCGGTCTTCAGCGCGTGCAT
>CAYXJM010000519.1:0-2326 GCA_964465455.1 uncultured Klebsiella sp. | reverse complement strand
GGCCTTCGCGGGCCACGCCCTCGAAGTCGCCGTCGGCGGGCAGCGCGTTGTTGCGTGCGACCCACAGCGCCGTGAGGTTGGCGAGGGTGCCGCCGGAACAGAAGGCCCCCAGCGCGTGGCGGCTGTCCTGCAGGTACTGCGCGTAGAACGCATCGTCGCGCGCGTAGACCAGGCGGTGCAGCATGCCGAGCACCTGGCGCTCCAGCGGCGTGAAGGCCTTGGAGGTCTCGGTCTTCACCAGGTTCTGGTTCAGCGCGATCATGATCTGCGCCAGCGGCAGCATGAAGTAGGGCAGCGCCGAGGTCATGTGGCCGACGAAGGCGGGCGATGCCGTGTGCACCGACTCGGCGACCACCTTCTCGAGCAGGAAGTCGGCCTGCTCGGAGACGAACACGGGTTGTTCGGGGATGCAGGCGTCGCGGAAGTCCTGCTCGATGTCGGCGAGGCTGCGCCGGGTCGCGACGATGCGTTCGTTCAGGAAGCCGTGCAGGTTCTGCGAGATCTCGGCGCCGAGACGTGCGAGCGTCGAGTCCGGCGCTTCGGGAACGGTGAACACCCGGCGCAGGTGTTCGAGGCTGGCCTCGGCAGTCTTGTGCGTCTTGCCCATGGTGTCCTGTCGTGGTGCCTGCGGCTGCCGGTCGCGTCCCGGCGGGGGTGGGGATTGTAGCCGGTGTCCGGAGCGGCGGGCGCGGATCGCGGCGAGCCGGCTGCAGGGACAGGCGATCCGTCGGGATTGACAGGACGGGCCGTGGCGGGTGTGAAATGCTGAGGACGAGCGGCCGCAGCCTGGGCGCCGTGCCGAGGTTGGGCCAGTCCATATCCAAGCCCGAAGGTCCACCATGAAATCGCGATCGTTGTCGATCCTCCTGAGTGCCATGCTGCTGTGGGGGCTGTCCGGCGCCGCGACGGCCGCCCAGCCGCAGCCCGAGCAGACGACCGCCGACGGTCTCCGGCTTACGCCGAGCAAGAACGTCGAGCTGCTCTACACCCGCCCCGGTGCCAGCCTCGCTGCCTACAAGCGCGTCGCGCTGCTCGACTGCTACGTGGCCTTCCGCAAGGACTGGCAGCACGACCAGAACGACACCGGCATCCGCGTCACCGCCGCCGACATGGAGCGCATCAAGAAGAACCTGGCGGCAGAGTTCCAGAAAGTGTTCACGGACGAACTCGCGAAGGGCGGCTACACCCTGGCCACGGAGGGGGCCGACGACGTGCTGATCCTGCGCCCGGAGATCGTCGATCTCGACGTCGCCGCGCCCGATACGATGAGCCCCGGCATGGGGCGCACCTTTTCCACCAGCGCGGGCAGCATGACGCTCTACCTCGAGCTCTACGACGGCGCCACCGGCCAGATCATCGCGCGGGCATTCGATCGCGCCAATGCGCGCGACATGGGCATCATGATGTGGCAGAGCTCGGTGACGAACCGCGCGGAGGCGGACCGGCAGCTGAGGAAGTGGGCCGAGCTCGCGCGCAAGGCGCTCGACAACGCGCATGCGGCGGCCGGATCGGCGCCGCCGTCCGCGCCCTGACGCGGCGAGCGATGGGGCCGGCGGCCAGCTGGCGCCGGCGCGATCGTCCGGTGCGCATCTCCAGGGAGCCAGTGGGTTCGACAGATCACCTCGACGCGGGAGACAGGAAATGAATGCCAGCACCAACTCACCGTCCACGACGGGCTTCCGTCACGCCGCCGCGGGCTTGCTGATCGGCGCGTTGTGGCTCGGCGCGGCGACCGTCGCGGCCGGGCCCGATCGCACCGTGCTGCCGATCCGCGAGCCGGATCGGCCGGTGTATACGGAGCTGGATGCGCGCAATGTGAAGGTGCCGCCGGCGTTTTCCGTGAAGGCGCCGAGCGGGGCGCCCAACGTGGTCATCGTGCTGATCGACGACCTGGGCTTCGGCGCCACCAGCACCTTCGGCGGGCCGATCCCGACGCCGACGCTGGACGGACTGGCGAAGGAGGGCCTGCGTTACAACAACTTCCACACGACGGCGCTGTGTTCGCCGACGCGCGCGGCGCTGAAGTCCGGCCGCAACCACCACACTGTGAACATGTGCTTCATCACCGAGATGGCGACCGCGATACCCGGTGCCACCGGGCAGATCCCCGATGCGACCGCGCCGCTGGCGGAAATGCTGCGCCTGAACGGCTACAGCACGGCGGCCTTCGGCAAGTGGCACGAGACGGCCGTGTGGGAGACCAGCGTCTCCGGACCGTTCGACCGCTGGCCGACGCACCAGGGTTTCGACAAGTTCTACGGTTTCATCGGCGGCGAGACGAACCAGTGGGCGCCGTACCTCTACGACGGCGTCGCGCAGGTCGAGC
>CAYXJM010000518.1:0-2326 GCA_964465455.1 uncultured Klebsiella sp. | reverse complement strand
CGTAGACGTAGTCGCGCAGGAAGCGGCTCAGCGTCATGTGCCAGCGGCGCCAGAACTCGCGGATGTCGCGCGCGCGGTACGGGGTGTCGAAGTTGAGCGGGAAGGCGATGCCGAACATCAGCGCGAGACCGATGGCCATGTCGGAGTAGCCGCTGAAGTCGAAGTAGAGCTGCAGCGAGTAAGCGAGCGCCGTGGCCCAGCCGCCGAGGAAATCCAGCGTCGCGGCGCCCGCGAAGCCGAAGTCGCTGGCGCGCGCGAGCGAGTCGGCGAGGCACACCTTCTTGCACAGGCCGAGCGCGAAGACGAAGAGTCCGCGCAGCAGCATGCCGGTATCGAAGCGCTTTCCGGCCAGCTCGCGGAACTGGGGCATCATCTCGCTGTGGTGGATGATAGGGCCCGCGATCATGTGCGGGAAGAACGTGACGAACAGCAGGTAGTTGCCGAAACCGAGATCGGCGACCTTGCCTTCGTGGATGTCGCAGAGAAACGCGATCTGCAGCAGCGTGTAGAAACTGATCGCGAGCGGCAGCACCACGTGCGGCAGGGGCAGTCCGGCGCCCGCGACCTGGTTCACGATGCCGGTGAAGAAGTCCAGGTACTTGAAGTAGCCGAGCAGCGCGATGTTCGCGCAGATCGCAGCCGCGAGAATCGTGCGCGACCAGCCGGGCGAACGGGAGCGGGCACGCGCGAGCGCGCGCGCGCTGCCGTAGTTCAGCGCGATGGATCCCGCCAGCAGCGCCAGGTAGCCGGGGTTCCACCAGCCGTAGAACAGCAGGGACATCAGCACCAGCCAGGCGAGCGGAGCGCGCGCGCCGGCGATGCGCGCCAGCGCGAAGCCTGCGAGGCACAGCGGCAGGAAGACGAAGATGAAGGTGTAACTGTTGAACAGCATGGGCTCAGCGCGCCGGCCGGTTCGCGGTGTCGCGCCAGGAGCGCGTCTGCGCGGCCAGGCGGCGCACGTCCTCGACGTCGGCGCCATCGGCCTGCAGGTAACGGGCGCGGGCCGCGCGGATCTCGCCCAGCTGCGCCTCGAGCCGGTCCGCGGCGAGTTCGGTGCCGAAATCCGGCGGCACGCGGCGCGCGGCCTCGGCGGGCGCGAACATGCGCCAGAGCATGAGGTCGCCGGTTGCCGCGGTCGGGTGGATCGAATCGTGGAACCAGCGGTTCTCCGCCTGCGCACCGTTCACGGGAACGGTGCTGACGCTGTTGTAGCCGCTGAAGTCCCACACGCGGATCCGGCTCCCCGCGAGTTCCGGCTCGCCTGCCAGCAGGACGATCTGCCGCTTCAACTCCTCGAAGGTCTCCCACAGTCCCGCCGCGTTCATCGCCTCGGCGAAGCGCGCGTGGAAGGGCATGATGGCCAGGGTCACGGTCACGCCGGCGGCGCGCGCGTCCGCGAGCAGCCCGCGCAACTCCTCGAGGGCGGGCTGGCGCCCGTCGCGGGCAAGCGCGTAGCGGCGCGCCGGATCGGGGAACCAGCCCGCGGTGAGGTACTGCCGCTCGATCGCGGCGAACGCCTCGAGCTGGGTCCTGGTGGCATCGCGCGGCGTCGTCCAGAGTCCGTTCGAGCGCATGTCCCAGTGTGCTCCCTGGACGAAGGCCGCGTCCTGCGACCGCACGGTCGCAATGCTGTCCTCGAGCGTGCGGTAGGCGAAGAGCTTCACCAGTCCGAGCTCGAGGCTCCGGCGCCAGCGCAACCAGCGCTCCCCGGCCGGACCGGACGGCGACAGCCGCTCGGCCCTCGCATCGAGGATGGCGTTGTCCGCGTAGGCGTTGTAGGCGAAGAAATCGACGCCCACGATCAGGGTCTCGAGCGGATTGCTGCGCGCCGCGTGCGCGAAGGCGATCCGCTGCACGCGCGGGCTGCTGCCGGCGATGCCGAAATTGAACGCACGCCCGTTACCGAGCGCCGGGTGCTCCGGGTCGAGGGAACCTCCCACGGACGAGGTCCCCACGATCAGCGTGGTAGTGCCGCTGCCCTGGACGAGGTGTGCCTTGGCATCGAGCTGCTTCCAGAAGAACGCGGTCTTCCAGCGGTTGACGCCCTCGATGCGTGGCGAGTCGAAGAACAGGTAGGGATCGACGAGGAAGTTGAGCAGTCCGATACCGAACAACACCGCGAGTCCGAGCAGATACAGGGGCCGCACGCCCTTCGGCAGCGTTGCGGGTGGAGGTCCTGGCTTCAAGATCGGGTTTCCGGCTGGAGCATCGTGAGTGTCAGCGACGAATCGGCGCCGACCTCGCCCCTCACACGAGAAGATCACCGCACGCGGATACGCCTTTTCATCATATTACCGTAGCGGCGGCTTCCACAATCGCAAGCGAC
>CAYXJM010000517.1:0-2336 GCA_964465455.1 uncultured Klebsiella sp. | reverse complement strand
CTCACCTGCGCGATGGCCGCCGAGCTCGGGCCGCACGGCGTGCGCGTCAACGCGGTCTGCCCGGGCATCATCGACACCTTCCGCATGGACGACGTCGGCCGCGGCGAGCAGTGGGAGCGCATGATCGCGGCCTACGTGCCGCTGCGCCGGGCCGGCACCGGCCTCGACGTCGCCAACATGGTCGTCTACCTGTGCAGCGAGCAGGGCGCCTGGATCAGCGGCCAGCTCTACAGCGTGGACGGGGGGATGGTGCCCGGCCGCTGAGCCCGGCGCGTGCCGGGTCGCGATGCCGCCGCGGGGGCGTTGCGGAATATTCACGGCCCAAATGGGGCGCGATCCGTCGCGCAAACAATGGAGGTGGCGCGACAAGCTGCTAACCTTTGTCGCGCCTGGATGTTCCCTCTGCCCGCCACGGGATTCCGCAGGCACGAGTACCGCGCGCTCGGGCGGGTCCGCGGCAACCTGAGAACAACACGGGTCCCCGACAGCATGGCGCAATCGCGAAACGACTCCTTCGAATTCGTCAGACAGGTTTCCGCCGGGGATCCGGGCGACCGCCACGGCGCCGACAGCGCCGAGCAGCAGGCCTCGCGCGAGGCGGCCTTCGCTTTCGTCAAGCAGCTGGCCCGCGACCTGTCCGATGGCTGCTTCGAGCTGCCGCCGTTTCCCGACGTGGCGCTGCGCGTGCGCGAGGCGCTGAGCGAACCGAACGTGAACGTCGACAGGATCGCGCGCATCGTGCTGTCGGAGCCGGTGCTGTCGGCGCGGCTGCTGCGCATCGCCAACTCGGCGATGATGCGCCGCGGCTCGCTGGAGATCACCGACGTCCGCGTGGCGATCAGCCGTCTCGGCTTCGAGATGGTGCGCAACACGGCCGTGTCGCTGGCCGTCGACAGCGCCTTCAAGCCGCCTGCGAGGGGACCGCTGCGCCAGCACATCGAGGACACGCGCCGGCACAGCGTGCGCGTGGCGGTGCTCTCGTACATCCTGGCCAAGCGCATGGCCGACAGCGTCAAGCCCGACGAGGCCATGCTGACCGGGTTGCTGCACGCGATCGGGCGCTTCTACATCCTGATGCGCGCCGACGCCTTCCCGGAGCTGTTCGAGCACCCCGACGTGCTGGACGGCCTGATGCAGGACTGGCACCCCGGCGTCGGGCGCGCGATCGTGGAATCCTGGGGTTTCCCGGAAGCGATCGCGGTGGCGGTCGACGAGCACGAGGTGCTCGACCGCGAGCACCCCGGGCGGGCCGACGTCGCCGACGTGGTGCTGGTCGCGAACCTGCTCGCGAGCCGCGACGGGAATGTCGCGACCGCGATCGCGGACATGGCTACCATCCCCGCCTGCCAGAAGCTCAAAATCGACGAACAGGTCGGTACGCGGGTGCTGGCGGAGTCGGAGGAGGAAATCCGCTCGATGTCGCAGGCGCTGGGCGCCTGAGCGCGGTCCCCTCGGGCCACCGCGGGCACCCGCCCGGCACGGACGGATCCACGCGGGAGAGGCCGCAGATGCGCGAGGCCACCTACATACTCGGCGGTTACCAGACCGACTTCGCGCGCGCGTGGTCGCGCGAGGGCCTCGACCTCTCCGACATGGTGCGCGAGGCCGCACTGGGCGCGCTGGAGAACTGCCGCCTCGAGCCCGCGGACGTGCGCTCGATCCACGTCGGCAACGCCTTCGGCGAAGCGCAGCGCCGGCAGGGCCACCTCGGCGCGATGGTCGCGCAGGTGGTGCCCGCGCTGTGGGGCGTGCCGGCGATGCGCCACGAAGGGGCCTGCGCCTCGGGCTCGCTGGCGGTGCTCGCGGCGATGGCCGAGATCGAGGCCGGGCGCTACGACTGCGTGCTCGTGCTGGGGGCCGAGGAGTTCCGCAACGTCCCGGGCGACGTCGCCTCGCAGAACCAGAACGCCGCCGCCTGGGTCGGCCGCGAGGACATCGCGTGCCGGTTCATGTGGCCCGCGGTGTTCGGCCTGCTCGCCGGCGAATACGAGCGCCGCTACGGTCTCGATCGTCGTTACCTGAACCGCATCGCCGAGATCAATTACGGCAACGCGAGGCGCAACCCGCTCGCGCAGACGCGCGCCTGGCGCTTCACCGCCGAGAGCTTCACCGATGACGACCGGGCCAATCCGCTCATCGAGCCCGGCGTGCGGCGCCAGGACTGCGGCCAGATCACCGACGGCGCCTGCGCGCTGGTACTGGCCTCGGGGGAGTTCGCCGCACGGTACGCCGCGCGGCGCGGTGCGCGCCTCGGGCAACTGCCGCGGATCCAGGGCTGGGGCCATCGCAACGCGGGGCTGCGCTACCACGACAAGATCGCGCGCAGCCGCGACGAG
>CAYXJM010000516.1:0-2352 GCA_964465455.1 uncultured Klebsiella sp. | reverse complement strand
CGCGCGCGTCGCTGAGGTGCGTGAGGTTGAATTCCTGCAGCAGTTCCTCGAGCTTTTCCTGCATGCGCTGGCGGCTGAGCGTCTTGCGCGTCTGCAGGATCGCGAGGATGTTCTCGGCCACGGTCAGGCGCCGGAACACCGAGGCCTCCTGCGGCAGGTAGCCGATGCCCTTGCGCGCGCGCCCGTACATGGGCAGCCGCGTGATGTCCTCTCCCCCGAGCAGGATGCGCCCGGAGTCCGCCGGTACGATGCCGAGGATCATGTAGAAGCAGGTGGTCTTGCCGGCGCCGTTGGGCCCGAGCAGGCCCACGATCTCGCCGCTGTCCATGCTGATCGAGACGTCGCGGATGACCTTGCGCCCCCGGTAGGACTTCGCAAGGTTCAGCGCCTCAAGGCGCGCCATCGGGCGTCGCCTCCGCCGGCGGCTGCTGCGCCTTGTCCGCGCCGTCCTGCGCCGGCACCGCCGGCGCGGCGTGCCGCGGCTGGATCACCATCTGCACGCGCGATTCGCCCGACTCGGCGCCTCCGGCGCTGGCCTTGACGCGCTGCTCCTGCACGAAGTACTCGATGCGCTCGCCCTTCACCGTCGAGCCCTCCTGGGTGACGGCCGCCTTCTCGATCAGCGTGAGGATCTCGCGCACCACGTCGTACTGGATCGTCGTCGCGCGCGCGTAGACCGGCTCGCGCTCGGGCGAGGGCTTCTGGTGCATCTTGGCCGGCGCGCCGACGGCGTCGATGCGGGTGACCTGGTCCCCGTCCATCGCGATCGTCACGCGGTCGGCCGATATGTGCAGGCTGCCCTGGTCGATTTCCACGTCGCCGGTGTAGACCGTGGTGCCCTTGCGTTCGTCGCGCTCGGCGCGGTCGGACTGGATGTAGATCGGCTGGTCGCGGTCCCCGGGCAGCGCCAGGCCGCGTTGCGGCGACAGCGCGCCCCACAGCGCGAGCGCCGCGGCGAAGGCCGCAACCGTGCGGAACCTGCGCAGCCTCGTGCGCGAAATCTCTGTCTCAGCGCTCACCGGACCTCCATTGCAATCGCGCGATCATATACCACCGCGCCCGGGGTTGCCGCCCGCCTCGGGCAGGTAGGGCGCGAGCGCTTCCGTCCACTGCCCGCGCGCGCGCAGCAGCATCTCGCAGGCCTCGCGCACGGCGCCTTCGCCGCCGCGGGCCCGGCTCTGCCACGCGGCGCGGTGCGCGACCTCGCTGCTGGCGTTGGCCACGGTCATGCCGAGGCCCGCCGCGAGGATCGCGCGCAGGTCCGGCAGGTCATCGCCCATGTAGGCGGTCTCGGCGAGCGTGAAACCCGTGCCGGTCAGCAGTTCGCGCAGCGCCTCGAGCTTGTCCTCGCGCCCCTGCACGCAGTGGTCGATGCCCAGTTCGCGCGCGCGGCGCTCCACCGCGCCCGAGCGGCGCGCCGTGATGATCGCCACCTGGATGCCCGCCCGGCGCAGCAGCTTGATGCCCAGGCCGTCGAGGATCGAGAAGCTCTTCATCTCCTCGCCCTCGCCGGTGTAGTGGATGCGGCCATCGGTCAGCACGCCGTCGACGTCGAGCGCGAGCAGGCGGATGCGCCGGGCGATTGCCTTGAGTTCCTCGGTCATGCGTGGCTCCGGGGCGGCGGGCGGGCTCAGGCGATGCCCGCGCGCAGAAGGTCGTGCAGGTGAATGACGCCGGTGGGGTGGCGCTCGTCGTCGAGCACCACCAGCGAGGTGATCTTGCTCTCCTCCATCAGGTGCAGTGCTTCGGCGGCCAGCGACTCGCCGTTGATCTTCTTGCAGCGCGTCGTCATGAAATCGCCGATGCGCTCGTGCTGGAAGTCGACGCCGCGGTCGAGCGCGCGGCGCAGGTCGCCGTCGGTGAATACGCCGAGCAGCCTGCCCTCGGGGTCGGTCACCGTGGTCATGCCGAAACCCTTGGCCGTCATTTCCAGCAGCGCCTCGCGGATGACCGTCTCCGGCGGCACGCGCGGGATCTCGCGGCCCTGGTGCATGATGTCGTTGACCTTCAGCAGCAGCTTGCGGCCGAGGGCGCCGCCCGGGTGCGAGAAGGCGAAGTCCTCGGCCGAGAAGCCGCGCGCCTCGAGCAGCGCGATCGCGAGCGCGTCCCCCATCACCAGCGCGACCGTGGTGCTGGAGGTCGGGGCGAGGTCGAGCGGGCAGGCCTCGGTCTCCACGCCGACGTCGAGGTTCACGTCGGCCAGGCGCGCCAGCGGCGACTCGGGCCTGCCGGTCATCGCGATCAGGCGCGCGCCCATGCGCTTGATCAGCGGGACGATCGTGATGATCTCGGGCGTGGTGCCGGAATTCGACAGCGCCAGCACCACGTCCTTGCCGGTGATCATGCCGAGGT
>CAYXJM010000515.1:0-2357 GCA_964465455.1 uncultured Klebsiella sp. | reverse complement strand
GCCGCGACCAAGGCCTTCGACCTGATCCTCGGCGAGACGCTGTGGGCCGAGCTCGCCGAGCACGGCGTCGATGCGCTCGCCTTCATGCCCGGCATGGTCAACACGCCCTCGTTCAAGCGCACCGGCGCGAGCGAATCGGCCAGTGCCCTGATGCCTCCAGTCGAGCCCGAACAGGCCGTGACCGAAGCGCTGGACGCGCTGGGCAAGTACCCGAGCTGGATTCCGGGGCGCGTCTGGCGCGCCGCCGCCGTCGCGCTGACGAAGATCGTGCCGCGCCGCCTCTCGATCCGGATCGCGGCGGACCGCATGAAGCAGCTGGGCAGACGCTGATACGCGCTGCTGCGCGCCGCCGTCGACGGGCAGCGCCGCGAGCGCGACGGCCCCGATCGCGGGATCGGCACAACTGCGCTTTCGTTGCCCCGGATGCGTCGCGCGCCTAAACTGCGCGAAAACGACGCGTCCCGATGCCAGCCGCCAGTCCTCCCCCCGAACCCGAACTGCCCGTTCCCGAGATGCGCAAGGGCTTTGCGCGCCGGGTGCTGCGGCTGGCCGGCCCGTACTGGAACTCGGAGCGCAAGTGGCGGGTGCGCACGGCCACCCTCGGCCTGCTCGCGCTGACGGTCGCGCAGGTGGGACTGGCGGTCTGGACCAACTACTGGAACCGCGCGCTGTTCGACGCACTGGAGGAGCGCTCGGTCTCCGGCGTGCTGGTGCAGGTGGGAGTCTTCGCGCTGATCTTCATGCTGACGCTCGCGGTGACCGCCGCGCACCTGATGGTCAAGCGCTGGCTGCAGCTCGACTGGCGGCGCTGGCTGACCCGCCGCGTGATCGGGCACTGGATGGAAAGCGGCCGCCACTACCGGCTGCTGTTCACGGCGGGCGAGCACGACAACCCGGACGGACGCATCGCCGAGGACATCCGCATCGTGACCGAGACCACGGTCGCGCTGGCGCACACGCTGTTCTTCTCGCTGCTGGTGCTGGGCAGCTTCATCGACATCCTGTGGCGCGTCTCGGGCTCGGTGGCCCTGCCGGGCACCTCGGTCCACGTGCCCGGCTACCTCGTGTGGCTCGCGTTCATCTACGCGGGCATCGGCACGGTGCTCGGCTGGAGCTTCGGCCGGCCGCTGGTACGCTCGACGAACGCGCTGCAGACCGCCGAGGCGGATTTCCGCTTCGGGCTGGCACGCGCGCGCGAGCACTCCGAAGCCATCGCGCTGATGCACGGCGAACCGATGGAGCGCTCCGGCGCGACGCAGCGCTTCCGGCTGATCGCGCGTACCTGGTACCGGCAGTCGCGCGCGTTCATGGGCATCGTCTCCTTTTCCACCGGCTACGGCGCGCTGCTGCCCGTGTTCCCGATCCTGGTCGCCGCGCCCCAGTACATCAGCGGCGCGATGACGCTCGGCATCCTGATGCAGGCCGCGCAGGCCTTCCAGCGGCTCACCTCGGCGCTGTCCTGGCCGATCGACAACCTCGGCGACATGGCGCGCACGCGCGCCTCCGCCGACCGCGTGCTCTCGCTCTACGAGGACATGCAGCGCCTCGACGCCGAGGCGCGCGAGCCGAACGGCAACCGCATCGTGCTCGAGCGCGACGCGCACGCGCGACTGCTGATCCAGGACCTCTGCATCGCCGACCCCGAGGGGCGCCTGCTGCTGCAGCACCTCGATCTCGAGATCCGGCGCGGCGAGCGCGTGCTGGTCGCGGGGGATCCGGCGGTGACCAGCAGCCTGTTCAAGGTGATGGGCGGGCTGTGGCCGTGGGGCAGCGGCCGCGTGCTGCTGCCGGCCGACGGCATGCAGTTCATGCCGCAGCGCCCCTTCCTGCCCGAGGGCACCCTGCGCCAGGCGCTGTGCTATCCGCGCCCGACCGACGCCTTCGGCGACGAAGCCATCGCGCGCGCGCTGGAATGCTCGGGCAGTTCGTGGCTCGCGCCGCGCCTCGACGAGCACGACAACTGGGAACAGGCGCTTCCGCTGCGCGCGCAGCAGCGCCTCGGCTTCGCGCGCGTGCTGCTGCAGCGCCCGGCGTGGATCCTGATGGAGGAAGCCACCGACGCCTTCGACCCGCGCGGCGAGCGCGTGATCCTCGAAATGCTCCAGCACGAGCTGCCCGACAGCGCGATGCTGACGATCAGCTTCCACAGCGGCCTCGAGCCGCTGCATCACCGCAAGATCGTGCTGAACCGCCTCGCCGAGGAACGCTTCCTGTTCGCGGGCAGGCGCGAGAACGGCTCATCGCCTCACTGAAATCGCGGCGGCAGCCAGCCGCGCTCGACGCTGTCGCGGAAGCTCCACGCCGGCGTGGTCTCGGTGCGGTAGCTCCAGAAGAACCAGCCGCGGTAGTGCTCGAAG
>CAYXJM010000514.1:0-2360 GCA_964465455.1 uncultured Klebsiella sp. | reverse complement strand
GCCTCGTCGGCGGCCTTCTCGCTGAGCGTCTTCCATTCCTCGTCCGAGACCGGCTCGGGCATGCGCTCGAGCGCGATGTCGAGCACCTGGTCGATCCAGCGCACCGGGCGTATGTCGAGCGCGGACTTGATGTTGTCGGGAATCTCCTTGAGGTCGCGCTCGTTCTCCTCCGGAATGATCACCGTCTTGATGCCACCGCGATGCGCGGCGAGCAGCTTCTCCTTCAGCCCGCCGATCGCGAGCACCTGACCGCGCAGCGTGATCTCGCCGGTCATCGCCACGTCCGCGCGCACCGCGATCCCGGTCAGCACCGAGACCAGCGCGGTGCACATCCCGATGCCTGCGCTCGGACCGTCCTTGGGCGTGGCGCCTTCCGGCACGTGGATGTGCAGGTCGAACTTCTCGTGGAAGTCGGGGCGGATGCCGAGCGTCTTGGCGCGACTGCGCACCACGGTGATGGCCGCCTGGATCGACTCCTGCATCACGTCGCCGAGCGAGCCGGTCTTGACCTGGCGGCCCTTGCCCGGCACCGCGACCGCCTCGATCGTGAGCAGCTCGCCGCCCACCGACGTCCACGCGAGGCCCGTCACCTGCCCGACCTGGTTGCTCTCGAGCGCCTCGCCGTAGCGGAACTTGCGCACCCCGGCGTATTCACCGAGCGTAGCGGCGTTCACCTCCGGAGGACCGGCCTCCTTGCCCAGCGCGAGCTGCTTGACCCGCTTGCGACAGATCTTGGCGATCTGCCGCTCGAGGCTGCGCACGCCCGATTCCCGCGTGTAGTAGCGCACCAGGTCGCGCAGCGCACCCTCGTCGAAGGAGATCTCCTTCTCGCCGAGCCCGGCGTTCTTCATCTGCTTCGGCACGAGGTAGCGGCGCGCGATGTTGATCTTCTCGTCCTCGGTGTAACCCGGGATGCGGATCACTTCCATCCGGTCGAGCAGCGGCGCCGGGATGTTCATCGAATTCGAGGTGCAGATGAACATCACGTCGGAGAGATCGTAGTCCACCTCGAGGTAGTGGTCGTTGAAGTTGTGGTTCTGCTCGGGATCCAGCACCTCGAGCAGCGCCGAGGCCGGATCGCCGCGATGGTCCATGCCCATCTTGTCGACCTCGTCGAGCAGGAACAGCGGGTTGCGCACGCCCGCCTTGGCCAGCTTCTGCAGGATCTTGCCCGGGAGCGAACCGATGTAGGTCCGCCGGTGGCCGCGGATCTCGGCCTCGTCGCGCACCCCACCGAGCGCCATGCGCACGAAGCTGCGGTTGGTCGCGCGCGCGATGCTCTCGCCCAGCGAGGTCTTGCCGACGCCGGGCGGGCCGACGAAGCACAGCACCGGCCCCTTGGCCTTGCCGACGCGCTTCTGCACCGCGAGGTACTCGAGGATGCGCTCCTTGACCTCCTCGAGCCCGTAGTGGTCCTGCTCGAGCATCTGCTCCGCGCGCGCGAGGTCGTTGCGCACCTTGCTGCGCTTCTTCCACGGCACGTTGACCATCCAGTCGAGATAGCTGCGCACCACGGAGGCTTCCGCCGACATCGGCGACATCATCTTCAGCTTGTTCAGCTCGGCGAGCGCCTTGGCCTCCGCGTCCTTCGACATGCCCGCGCCGCGGATGCGCCGCTCGAGGCTCTCGACCTCGCTCGGGGAATCCTCGAGCTCGCCGAGTTCCTTCTGGATGGCCTTCATCTGCTCGTTCAGGTAGTACTCGCGCTGGCTCTTCTCCATCTGCTTCTTGACGCGGCCACGGATGCGCTTCTCGACCTGGAACAGCTCGATCTCGCCTTCCATCAACCCCATCAGGTGCTCGATGCGCTCGACGGTCGAATCGACCTCGAGGATCTGCTGCTTCTGCGCGAGCTCGAGCGACATGTGCGCCGCAATCGTGTCGGCCAGCCGGCCCGGCTCGTCTATGCCGCTCAGCGCGCTCAGCACCTCCGCCGGCACCTTCTTGCCGAGGTTCACGTACTGCTCGAACATGCGCATGCAGGTGCGCACCAGCGCGTCGGCCTCCGCGGCCTCGATCGGCTTCTCGCCGAGCGGGCGCACGCTGGCCTCGAGGTAGGCCTCGCGCGCCTTGACGCCCTCTATCTCTGCGCGCTCACTCCCCTCGACGAGCACCTTGACGGTGCCGTCGGGCAGCCGCAGCAACTGCAGTACGTTGGCGATCGTGCCGACCCGGTAGACGTCCTTCATGCCGGGATCGTCTTCGGTGGCGCTGCGCTGCGCCACGAGCAGGATGCGCTTCTCGTCGTCCATCGCCGCCTCCAGCGCCGCGATCGACTTTTCGCGCCCCACGAACAGCGGGATGCGGTACTTGACGGTGCAGCCGTAGGGCGCGTTCGAGGCGTTGGCGATGGGCCGGCC
>CAYXJM010000513.1:0-2369 GCA_964465455.1 uncultured Klebsiella sp. | reverse complement strand
CGTAGACCTTCTCGTGCGTCTCGCCGCTGGCGTCCAGCCAGCCCTTGACGATCTGGATGCGGTCGAGGTTGCCGCTCAGCGCATCGCGCGCCGCCGCGACCAGGAAGCGCGGCGCCGTGCCCCGCGGCGCCGCCGGCAGGTCGCCGCCCATCGGCACGCCGCGCGCGTAACCGAGCGCCGCGAGATCCGCCACGGCCGCGTCGCGAGGCACGAAGTCGTAGCCGCCGAAGAAGCGCAGCGCGATGCGCGGCCCGGTGGTGGCGTAGACCTCCTTGCGCTTCATCGCGGCGAAGATCTCCGCGCGCGTGTTGTTGCGCGCCCACACCGCCATGTATCCCGAGGCCGCCATGTCCGCTTCGCGGAAGCTGAGTTCCGGGTGCGTCGGGTTGTCGAACAGGCTCTCGTGCCAGCGCCCCGGGGCCGGCTCGCCCTTGGTGCTCTTGCCCCAGAAGTTGTTCTCCTCGGCCGCCGCGAAGCCGGTGTGCGCATCGGTGCTGCCGATCATGCCGAAGCGGAACGGATTCACGCCGAGCGCCGCTTCCTGCGCGAGGCCGATGCGCAGCGCCGAGCGCGCGTACTGGAAGGGCTGCATCTCCGGCGTCTGCGGCGTCAGCCCGCCGAGGTTGATCCTGTCCCAGGTCTCGTAGCCGGCGAACTCGTCATCGGGCGAGTTGAGCGGGTGGGTCTCGGAGTCGCCCTTGTACTGGGTGACCTCCATCAGCGGCTCCCAGCGGATGCGGCGCTCGGCGTAGTCGCGGTCGAACGGCGCGCCGTTGAAGTCGCGCGGCGCGAACATCAGCCCGCCCGAGACGTTCGAGTTGTGCGGGATCGCGAGCGCCTGTCCGCCGGTCTGCTGCTCGTAGCGTGCGAGGTAGGCCCAGAGTGCCTCGGGGTCGCTGCTGTCGATCGAACTGAACGGCACGATCCGACCCGTCCTGTCGGTACCGTCGGCGAACACCACCACGCGGTGCAGGTTGTCGCCCTTCGGCATCGAGGTCCACTCGTAGCCCGCGAACGCCGTGAAACGGCCCGGTTCGTTGAAGCGCTCCGCGTTCGCCACCACTTCGTGCCACGTCGAGTTCCTGAACTCGACGCTGCCGATCACGTCCTTGTTGGCGAAGTTGGCCGCGCCCCACTCCATCAGCATCTGCGCGTTCGCGCGTCCTCCCCTGGCGATGATGTCCGCCCAGCGCCTGCCGGTCTCGGTGGCCAGCAGGTTCGGGTCCCCGGCACGCAGGTGCGGGAACAGGCCGAGGTACTCACTGTGGTCGGCAACCACGAGGAAGTCGAGCGGCCGCGCCAGCCTGAGCGGCATGCCGTTGTGCGCGGTCACGGTTTCGCCGCGCGCGAAGCGGTAGGCCTCCTCGGGACCCACGTCGCGGTTGCCGAAGCTGCCGGCGTCGGCCGACATGTTGGTGTGCAGGTGGGTGTCGCCCCACAACAGCCGCTCCGGGAAGCTGCGGCCCGCGTAGGGCGAGTAGCTGGGCTGTGCGGCGGCCGTCGCGGCTGCGGCCGCGCAGGCAAGAGCAAGAGCACGAGCAAGAGAGAGACCCGCGAGCCGTGCGAACCTGGTCTTCATGACGATGTCCTCTGCGCCGTCATGCGTTCTTGACCACGGTCACCGGGACCGAGGCCAGCTTGAGCACCTCGGTCGCCACCGAGCCCATGACCGCGTGCCGCAGCCCCGTGCGGCCGTGGCTGCCGATCACGATCAGGTCGAATCCGAGCTCCGCGGCGTAGCGCGCGATCGTCTGCCCCAGGTGCCCCACCGCGATGTGCGTGCTGCAGGACTGCCCGGCGGCTTCCAGCGCGGCGCTGGCCTCCTTCAGCGCAGCGAGCCCCTCGTCGCGGTAGTAGGACTCGATCGACTCGCGCGCGATGAACATCCGCACGTGCCCGGATTCCAGCGGGATCTGCACGTTCAGCAGGTGAGGCTCGATCGCGCAGCCCGCATCGCGCAGCCGCAGCACGTGCTGCACCGCGCGCAGGGAATACGCGGAACCGTCGACGGCGATCAGGATGCGCAGGCTCATGTCGGTACTGTCTCCACTGCTTCAGGCGTGGCGGTCGCGCGGGGGTTCGAGCGGTATCTCGCGGATCGGCGCCACCGCCGCCGGCTTCGCCCGCCGCCCCAGCCAGGTGCCGAGCACCACCACGAACAGCGCACCCGCGGCCGCGCTCGCGTAGTGCAGCCAGTGCGGCGCCTCGGCAAGATATGGCTTGACCGTCACGTCGGTGACCAGCATCTCGCCGGCGATCCAGCCGAGCAGCGCCGCGCCCAGCGTGATCACCACCGGGAAGCGGTCCATCAGGCGCAGCACGAACTGGCTGCCCCAGACGATGATCGGGATGCTGATCAGGATGCCGAA
>CAYXJM010000512.1:0-2375 GCA_964465455.1 uncultured Klebsiella sp. | reverse complement strand
AGTTGCTACCTTGCGCTCATCGGGTAGCGTGCTGCAGGTGGACGAGACATGTTTCCAGGCGAGAAGGGAGGGCGTGATCCGCGCCGGGGCGTGACCCGGCAGCGCATCGAGGCGGCGGCGCTCGGACTGTTCTGGCTGCTCGCGCGCGCGCTGCCGCCGCGGCAGGCCGCGGCGGCCGGCGCCGGCCTGTTCCGGCGCGTGGGTCCGCGCCTGCGCAAGCACGCCTTCGTGCGCTCGAACCTGGCGCAGCTCTTCCCCGCCGCCGCGCCCGCGCGCATCGAGTCGCTGGCGCGCGAGACCTGGGGAAATTTCGGCGCGATCCTCGCGGAATACCCGCATCTCGCGCGATTCTGCGCGCAGGATCCCTCGCCCTTCTTGAGCGTCGCGATCGCCCCCGGGACCCGCGAACTGGTGGCGCGGCGCGAGCCGGCGATCTACGTCGCCGCGCACCTCGCGAACTGGGAGCTCGCGAGCGCCGCGATCGGCCGGCTGGGCATCGCGCTCAGCGCCGTCTACGCGCCGCAGGGCAACCCCTTCGTCGAGGCGATGATCCAGGCGCGCCGCGCGCCGCTCGGCTGTCGTTTCGTCGCCAAGAAGAACTGCGTGCGGCGGCTGCTCGGCGATCTCGAGGCGGGTCGTTCCGTCGGCATGCTGCCCGACCAGCGCGCGGATGCGGGCGAATTAATACCGTTTTTCGGGCGCCCCGCGCAGACCACGATCAGCCCCGCGTGGCTCGCCCTGCGTCGCGGTTGCCCGCTCGTTCCGGTGCAGGTCGAACGGCGCGGGCCCGCCGACTACCTCGTCACGTTCCACGCCCCGCTCGTGCGCGGCGAGCGCTCCGCGGAACGCGCGCGGGTGCTGGCGCTCACGGCGGAGCTGAACGCGCTGTTCGAGCGCTGGATCCGGGCGCGCCCGGAGCAGTGGCTGTGCATGCGCCGGCGCTGGCCGGCGCCGGCCGCGCCGGTCGGGACCCGCGCCGGCGCGCGCGGCACGGAGCTCGGCGCATGCACCTGATGGCGGAGGTGTTCCGCCGCTACCCGTGGCAGAGCGCCGTCATGCTGCTCGCGCTGATCTGCGCGGGTTTCGCCGAGGGCCTGAGCCTCGGCAGCCTCGTGCCGATGCTCGGCGTCGCGGTGGGCGGCAGCGCCGGTGCCGCGGCGGGAACGGCGACGCTGGCGGGCGCGGGCACGCTGCCGCACGCGCTGCTGGCCTGGCTGGACGGGCTGGACTTCGCGGCGCGCATCGGCGTCCTGCTCGGCGTCATCGTGGGCGGCCTCACGCTGAAGAACCTGTTGCTGCTGCTGGCGAACCGGCAGGTCGGGCTCACGTCGGCGCGCCTCGCGACGGATCTGCGCCTGCGCATGCTGCGCGCGGTGCTGCGCGGGCGCTGGGACTACTTCCTGCACCAGCCGGTGGGCCGGCTCGGCAACGCGCTCACGACCGAGGTGCAGCGCGCCGCCGCGGCGGTGGTCGACGGCGCGCACGCGCTGGCCTTCCTGATCCAGGCGCTGGTCTATGCCGGGGTCGCGCTGGCGGTGTCCTGGCGCGCGACGCTGGTGTGCGTCGGCGCGGGCGTGCTCGTGATCGGCGTCACCAGCGTCCTCGTGCACGCGGCGCGGCGCTCGGGGCGCAACCAGACGCTGCGCCTGCGCGCGCTGGCGACCCGGCTGACCGACGTGCTGCAGTCGGTGAAGGCGCTGAAGGCGATGTCGCGCGAGCACCTCGCGGTGGCGGCGCTCGCGGAGGAAACGCGCCAGCTCGACCACGCGCTGCGCGCGCAGGTCGCGAGCACGGCGGGGCTCGCCGCCGCGCAGGAAGAGATGTTCGCCGTGACCATCGCGCTCGGCATGTTCGTGGCGCTGGTGCACTTCGACATGCCCTTCCCCCGGGTGCTGGTGCTGGTGCTGGTGCTGGGGCGCATGCTGTCGCAGTTCGGCAAGGTGCAGAAGGAGTACCAGCGGCTCGCGACGGGCGAGAGCGCCTACGCGGCCATCGCCGCGACGATCGACGCGGCCTGCCGCGCCGCGGAGGCGCCCGGCGGCGAGCGCGAGCCGACGCTGCGCCGCGGCATCCGGCTCGAGGCGGTGCGCTTCGGCCACGGCCCGCGCGAGCTCTTCGACGGCATCTCGCTGGAATTCCGCGCCGGGACGCTGACGGCGCTCACCGGCGCTTCCGGCTGCGGCAAGACCACGCTGGTGGACATGGTCATCGGCCTGGTGCGTCCGCACGCGGGCCGCGTCACGATCGACGGCGTCCCGCTCGCGGAACTGGACCTGCGCGCGTGGCGGCGCATGATCGGCTACGTGCCGCAGGAGAACCTGCTGCTGCACGACACGATCCGCAACAACGTGACGCTGGGGGATCCCGCGCTCGGC
>CAYXJM010000511.1:0-2381 GCA_964465455.1 uncultured Klebsiella sp. | reverse complement strand
CCTTCCTGCTGCAGGATCAGGTTGTCCGTGTCCTGGTCGAGGATCGCGCCGAAGCCCGGGTCCATGCCCTCGGCCTCGGTGAAGGACTGGTCGTCGGCGAGGCGCACCGGCTCGGCCGGGTACGGCCGCTTGCCGTCGAGCGGCACCGGGCGCAGGAACAGGACCTCGTAGAGGGTCCAGCGGTGATCGCGCGGATCCGGCCGGAAGCGGTAGACCATCGGCAGTGAAATGCCCGGGAACAGGAAGATGTTCGGGAACAGCGTGTACGAGTAGCAGTCGAGCAGCTCGGAATCCGACACGCTGCTGAGGTCGGTGTTGGTCGCCTTCTCGAACATGCCGCGGAACATGTCGGCCATGGCCTGGCGCGCGCGCCCGCCCTCGGGCAGCTTGCGCTCGACATCACCGAGCGCGCTGCTGTCGCCGAGCGTGAACTGGTCCATGATGTCCTGCTCGGTGTACTTGCCGTAGTGATGCGGGCTCAGCACGCCGAGCGGCGAGATGAAGCGGTTCACGTGCTCGCCATAGACGTCGTACTGGGAATTGGCATCGGCGTTCGTCACCGAGACCTGCGGGTGCGTGTCGAGCACGTGGTAGGCTTCCATGAACGCCGCGATCGACAGCTTCCAGTTGGCCGGCAGCCGCTTCGCGACGTGGCAGTAGATGTAGCGGTTCTCGAGCTTCCACTCCTTGATGTGCGCCATCGCCGCGGGACCGAGATAATCGGCGAGCGTGGGCGCGTCCGGGTCCATGTTGATGAACACGAAACCGCCGAGCAGCTCGACGCGGACCTCGGGCAGCCTGTTCTTCGCGATGTCGACGTGCGGGAAGTCCCACGGGCACAGCAGCTCCTTCTGCGAGCCGTCGAGGTTCCAGCTCCAGCCGTGGAAGCTGCACTTGAACTCGCTGGTGTTGCCCTCGGTGCCCGAGGCGCGCAGCTTGGTGCCGCGATGCAGGCAGGCGTTGTAGTAGGCGCGCACCTCGTTTTCCGCCACGCGCGTGACGATGAACGAGTAGCGGCCGATGTCGTAGACGTGATAGTCGCCGACTTCCGGGATGTGCTCCTCGCGGCAGGCGAACTGCCAGGTCCGCGTCCACAGCCGGTCGAATTCCTTCTGCGCGAAGGCGGCATCGGTGTAGCGGTCGGAAGAGACGTCCTCGTCGCCGAGGAACTCGTAGGACTCCGAGCGCACCCAGCCGGGAGCCGCGACCTTGTCCGTCGCGATGATCTCCTGCGTGCTCGGCGCATTCGGGTAGCGGGCGGCGCCCTTCGGCAGCCCGGCGTTCGGATCCTGGTTCACCTTGACGTTCATCTGCGACCTCCCGATATGGCCATGACAATGCCGCACGCGATCATTATGCCACCCGCCCCCCGCGGCCAAAATGACCGCACAGGCAAACACACTTGCCTGTTCCTGCCAGCCCCTTTAATGGCCTCGTCCCGCCCCGCTACACTACCGCGACCCGACCCTGGACGCCCCGACTGGAGAACGATCCGATGATAAGAGGCATACATCATGTTGCGGTGCACGTGCACGACCTCGACCGCATGCTGAAGTTCTACAAGGACGCCTTCGGCTTCGAGCTCGTGGGGGAAGATTTCAGCTGGCGCGACAACGAGTTCATCGACCGCATCATCGACGTGCCGAACTCGGTCGCCCGCGGCGCGATGCTGCGCGCGGGCACCTGCTTCATGGAGCTGTTCCAGTACAGCGCCCCGGCCCCCGGCGTGACCCGCGCGCTGGACCCGCAGGACAAGGGCTACACGCACTTCTGCGTCGACGTCACCGACATCGAGCAGGAATTCGAGCGCCTGAAGGGCCTCGGCATGACCTTCAGCCAGCCCGCCCCGATCGACGCCGGCCACGTGAAGACCATCTATGGCCGCGATCCCGAGGGCAACCTGATCGAAATCCAGCAGACGGCGGCACACTGCGACTTTCCGTTGTCCAGCCTGCCCCCCCTGCCGAAGTAGCCTGCCGGCGCTCCCGAGCGCGCGGTGCCTTCACGCGGCACCGCCGGTCGGGGACCGCCAGATCCCCGCCGGCCGCCAGTGCGCGGCGAGCCGCCTGACCGAGCCCTCGGAGAGCGCCGATGACAAAGTCCGCAACCACGCTCGAGGACAAGTACGTCCACCCGGCCGGACGGGTCTTCATCTCGTCGAACCAGGCGCTGGTGCGCCTGCCGCTCGAGCAGGCGCGGCGCGACCGCGCCGCCGGGCTGAATACGGCGGGCTACATCTCCGGCTATCGCGGCTCGCCGCTCGGGGTCTACGACTCCGCGCTGTGGGCTGCGCAGAAACTGCTCGACGAGCACCACGTCGTGTTCAGGCCGGGCCTCAACGAGGAACTCGCGGTCAGCGCCATCCGCGGCACGCAGCAGCT
>CAYXJM010000510.1:0-2387 GCA_964465455.1 uncultured Klebsiella sp. | reverse complement strand
CCTCGTATATCGTGGCCACCGCCATCTTCATCCCGCCGACCGGTTACCTCGCCGCACGCCTCGGTCGCCAGCGCATGCTGGCTGGCTGCGTCGCGGGCTTTCTCGCCGCGTCCATGCTGTGCGGTACGGCAACGTCGCTGCCCCAGATGGTCGCATACCGCTTCCTGCAAGGCGCGTTCGGTGCCGGCATGGCCCCGCTCGGGCAGGCGCTCGTAATGGACAGCTTCCCCCGGGAAAAGCACGGTCAGGTATTGTCGCTCTGGGGCGTCGGCGCCATGTTGGGCCCGATCCTGGGTCCGACCCTCGGGGGATATCTGACGGAAGCCTTGAACTGGCGCTGGGTCTTCTACATCAACGTGCCCATCTGCGCGGTGGCGCTGCTCGGCGTGTGGAAAACCGTTCCGCAAGTGACGACCCGGCGCGAGGCGTCCTTCGACCTGTTCGGCTTCGGCCTGCTCAGCCTCGCGCTGGGTAGCGCGCAGCTGATGCTCGATCGGGGGCACTCGCTCAACTGGTTCTCATCGACGGAAATCATCGTCGAGGCGACCATGGCGGGTCTTTGCTTCTACCTGTTCCTGGTGCACATGTTCAACGCCAGGACGCCTTTCGTCGAACCGCGGCTGTTCAGGGACCGCAACCTGGTCGTGGGACTAATGCTGATTGCGGTCGTAAGCATGGTGATGATGGCGCAGATGGCGTTGCTGCCGAGTTACCTGCAGCAGCTGATGCACATCCCCGTGGACACGGTCGGCATGATGCTGATGCCGCGCGGACTGGCGTCCATGATCGGCATGGTGCTGACGTCGCGTCTGATCGGTCGCGTTGACCAGCGCGCGATGATGATCGGCGGCATGGTGGGGTTCGGGCTTTCGACTTACGAGATGTCGACGATCAATCTGTACGTGGACAATTTCACGATCGTCCGCATCGGCCTGATGCAGGGCTTCAGCATGGCCTTCGTGGTGTCGCCCCTGTCGATCGCCGCATTCTCAACCCTGGCGCCGGAGCTGCGCACCGAGAGTGCGTCGATGTTCGCCCTGATGCGCAGCCTCGGCGGCAGCATCGGCGTGTCGGTGCTGTTCACCCGGGTGGCTCAGCTCACGCAGACGGAGCACGCCCGTCTCGGCGAGAACATCACCGCGTTCTCCGATCCGGCGCTGCTGCCCCCGGCCTGGGAATGGAGCACCACGGTCGGGGCCTTGGCTCTCGACGGGGAGATCATGCGGCAGGCAGCGAGCATCGCCTATGTGAACACCTTCCTGCTGATGGCCATGCTGGCTCTGCTGGCTGCTCCCCTGTGCCTGCTGTTCCGTCAGCCCGCGCGCGATGCGGGGACGCAGCCCTTGGGATCGCTGGCCGTGGAGTAGCCGTTCGCGGCCCGCGCAGGGCTCGCCCGCGCCTACGTGCCCGGAGCGGCGTAGAGCGGCGGCAAGTCGTGCGTTTGCGTGGTGCGCCCGCGCTGCTTCGCCGCGGCGGTGCGCGCCGCTTCCACGCGCGCGAGCAGGGCTTTCAGGTCGCACGGTGTCGCCTGCGTGGCATAGCGGCTGGCGAGCAGGCGCTCGATTTCCGCGACCAGCAGCTCATCGTGTGCGGCGGCGCCGACGTCGCTGCACGAGCGGATGCCGGCTTGCGGGAAGGCGGCACGTCCCCAGCGCGGCAGCAGCGCCTGCGCCTGCGACGCGTCGCCGGCGCGGCAGGCATCGCGCAGTGCCGCGAACAGTTCCGCCTCGCGTGTGTCGTGCGAGGCCTCGGGTCGTGGCGCGCCCGTGCGCGGTGCGGCGCGGGCGGCGCGCCACCACTGCCAGCTGCTGAACGCGGTCGCGAGCGCGAGCAGCAGCGTGGCGACGATCCACGGCCACGGCAGGGCGGCGGGCAGGGGAGCGGCCCCGGGTGCGGCGGTTGCTGCGGGTTCGGCGGCAGCCGGTGCGGCGGCGCCCGCGTCCGTGTTCGTTGACGCCTCGGGCGCAATCGTCTGGGCGGCTCCGGGCGGTGGCGTCGCGGCTGCATTCGCCGCCGGCAGCACGCGGATCGTGCGCCGTGGCACCACGGCCTCCTCGAAGCGCCCGTTCACGGTGTCCCACCAGCGCACGCGCACCTCGGGGAACTCGATGTCGCCGGCGCGCTGCGGAATCACGGCGCTCGCCTCCACGCGCGTGCCGGTGATGCCTTCGTCGTCCTGCGCGTCCTCGATGCGCGGCTGGTCGGGATAGAAGCGCAGCCCGTCCACCGCGGGGGCCGGCAGCGGCGGGAGTTGCGCGCCGGTCAGGCCGGTGGCCGTGATCGTGACGGTGCGGGTGGCGGAATCCCCGACGCGCAGTTCCTGCGGGCTCCGGTCCCAGGTCTCGATGACCGTGAGCACGCGCGCCGGCAGCCACGGCGTCGCGCCG
>CAYXJM010000509.1:0-2390 GCA_964465455.1 uncultured Klebsiella sp. | reverse complement strand
GGCGCGTGATCGCCCGGGTGCAGGACGTGGTGCGCGCGATCGCGCCGCACGACAGCGCCGAGCGCTACACCGCGCTCGGCGTCGAAGTGCTCGCGGGGCACGCGCGCATCGTCGATCCGTGGACGGTGCAGGTGCGTTTCGACGACGGGCGGACGCGCGACATCACGACGCGCGCGATCGTCATCGCGGCCGGCGCCGAGCCCCGGGTGCCCCCGCTCCCCGGGCTGGACGAGACCGGTTACGTCACCAGCGACACGCTGTGGGAGGCGCTGGCGGGGCGGGACGAGCCTCCGGCGCGTGTCGCGGTGCTCGGGGGCGGACCGATCGGCTGCGAGCTCGCGCAGTGCCTGCACCGCCTCGGTTCGCGGGTCACGCTGGTCGAAGTGGCAGAACGGCTGCTCGCGCGCGAGGACGAGGAGGTGGCGGCGGCCGCTGCCGCCGCGCTCGGGCGGGACGGCGTCGAGCTGCTCTGCGGCTGGCGCGCGGTGCACTGCGAGCGCGACGGGGAGCGCGGGTTCCTGGTCGTCGAGCGTGAAGGCGTGACGCGCCGCGTCGCCTTCGACCTGCTGCTGTGCGCGGCGGGGCGCAAGGCGCGCCTCGGCGGCTACGGCCTCGAGGATCTCGGCGTGCCCGTTAGCAGTACGGTGACCGTGAACGAATACCTCCAGACGCTGTATCCGAACATCCTGGCCGCCGGCGACGTCGCGGGGCCGTTCCAGCTCACGCACGCGGCCGCTCACCAGGCGTGGTACGCCAGCGTCAACGCGCTGTTCGGCAACCTGTGGAAGTTCCGCGCCGACTACACGGTGATCCCGGCCACGACGTTCACCGATCCCGAGATCGCGCGCGTCGGGCTGAACGAGCAGGAAGCGCGCGAGCGCGGCATCGCCTGCGAGGTCACGCGCTATGGCATCGACGACCTCGACCGCGCGATCGCCGACGGCGTGGCGGAGGGCTTCGTGAAGGTGCTGACGGTGCCGGGCAAGGACCGCATTCTCGGTGTCACGATCGTCGGCGCGCACGCCGGCGAGCTGCTCGCCGAGTTCGTGCTCGCGATGCGTCACGGGCTCGGACTGAACAGGATCCTGGGCACGATCCACAGCTACCCGACGCTCGCCGAGGCCAACAAGTACGCGGCCGGGGAGTGGCGGCGCACGCACGCACCCGAGCGCCTGCTGCGCCTCCTCGAGCGCTACCATGCCTGGCGGCGCGGCTAGGTGGTGCATCGTAGGTCGGGCTTCAGCCCGACAAGGGTTCGGCCATGCCGAACCCGCCGCGTTCCCGCAGGTACATGCCACCATCCCCGTGGGTCGCCATTCACAGCAACGGCAGCATCTGGCCAGGCAAATGTCGCCATGAATGACGACCGACAATCGAGGAGGCGATGAGATGCACCAGATCGTGCAGGACTACTACGGCAAGACCCTGCAGCAAAGTTCGGACCTGAAGACCACGGCCTGCTGCGACGCCAGCGCGGTGCCCGCGTGGCTGAAGCCGCTGCTCGCGCGCATCCATCCCGAGGTGCTCTCGCGTTACTACGGCTGCGGGCTCGTGTGCCCGCCGCTGCTGGACGGCTGCCGCGTGCTCGACCTCGGTTGCGGGTCGGGGCGCGACGTCTACGCGCTGGCGCAACTCGTCGGCGCGGCGGGCGAAGTTGTGGGCGTCGACATGACGGCGGAGCAACTCGAGGTCGCCGAGCGTCACCGCGCGCATCACGCCGCGCTGTCCGGATTCGACAACGTGCGCTTCCTGCAGGGCTACATCGAGCGGCTGGACGAGCTCGGCCTCGAGCCCGGCAGTTTCGACGTGATCGTGTCGAACTGCGTCGTGAACCTTTCGCCCGACAAGGACGCGGTGCTCGGCGGCGTGCACCGGCTGCTGAAGGAGGGCGGGGAGTTCTATTTCGCGGACGTCTACGCCGACCGGCGCGTGCCGGCGACGGTGCGCGACGATCCGGTGCTCTACGGCGAGTGCCTCGGCGGGGCCCTGTACTGGAACGACTTCCTGCGCCTCGCGACGCGCCACGGTTTCCAGGACCCGCGTCTGGTCGAGGACCGCCCGCTCGCCGTGACCGATGCCGCGCTCGCCGCGCGCACGGGAAACCTGCGCTTCTTCTCCGCGACCTACCGGCTGTTCCGCATCGCGGCGCTGGAGTCGGCCTGCGAGGACTTCGGGCAGGCCGTGGTCTACCGCGGCACGATACCGGAGCAGCCGCACGGCTTCCGGCTCGACAAGCACCACGACATCGAGACCGGGCGCGTGTTCCCGGTCTGCGGCAACACCTGGCGCATGCTGGCCGGGACGCGCTTCGCGCCGCATTTCGACTTCATCGGCGATTTCTCGCGCCATTACGGCCTGTTCGCCGGGTGTGGCGGGGCGCTGCCCTTCGA
>CAYXJM010000508.1:0-2391 GCA_964465455.1 uncultured Klebsiella sp. | reverse complement strand
CCACCACGTCGGCGGCGATCGGGTTGGACGCGTCGTGGCGGAAGCCGCGCGGCCCGGCGCCGAGCAGGCGGTGCAGGGTCTGTGCGGCGTCGGGCAGCTGCGCCCGCGTCCCCGCGTCGAGCAGTCCGTCGCGTTCCAGCGCCGCGAGCTCGCGCGCGAGCGCCTCGCCGACCCGCGCGGCCGCCTTGCCGGTGGGGGCGGCGAGCCGTATCGCGAGCGGCCGACCATCGGCTCGCGCCTCGGCGGCGAGCAGCACCAGCAGCTTCGCGACCGTGGTGGTCTTGCCGGTGCCGGGGCCGCCGGTGATCACGCCGAGCGCGCGCGTGAGCGCGGTCGCGCAGGCGAGCTTCTGCCCGTCGCTGCCGGGCGTGGCGTCGGGGTACAGGCGCGCCAGCAGCGTTGCGGCGTCGGCGCCGGGTTCGATGCGCCGTTGCGCGAGCGCGCGCAGGCGCGCCGCCACGCGGCATTCCGAGGCCCAGTAGCGGTGCAGGTAGACGCGATCGCCGTCCAGCACCAGCGGCCGCGCGTCGCCGGCATCGGGGCGCGCGCACAGGCCGGTCTCGGCGGCGAGCGCCGCGCGCAGCGCCGCGGCGTCGAGCCGCGGCGCGAGCTCGGATTCCAGTCCCGCGAAGGGCGCGCCGTCGATCGCCGCGAGCTCCACGCAGACGTGGCCGCGCCCGAGCTCCGCGCTGAGCAGCGCCGCGAGCAGTGCGATGGCATCGGGCGCGTGCGCCGCGTAGCCGGCGAGCTGGCGCGCGAAGTGCACGTCGACCGGGCGCAGCAGCCCGGCGCGCTGCAGCGCGGCCAGCGTCTCAAGCGACATGGCGCGCCTCCCCGCCGAACAGCGCGTCCAGCGCCTCGATCAGCGCGCGCGGCGGGCGCGTGTGGAACACGCCGCGGGCGGGCCCCGCGGCGGCGCGCACGCCGCGCAGGTACAGGTAGTACACGCCGCCCACGTGGGTGTCGTAGTCGTAGTCAGGGCCCAGCCGCGCGCGCAGAAGGCGCACCAGCGCGACGGTGTAGATCGCGTACTGCAGGTCGTAGCGGTGCTCCATCACCGAGGCCTGCAGGCGGGCCGGTTCGTAGTGCGCGAGCTCGTCGCCGAGGTGGTTCGACTTGTAGTCGGCGACGTAGTAGCGGCCCTCGTGCTCGAACACGAGGTCGATGAAGCCGGTGAGCATGCCGTGCACGGCGGCGAAGGCGAGCGGCGGCGCTGCGCGCGCGGCCGGGTCGTGTGCCCCGAGCAGCGCGTTCAGGCGCGCGCAGTCGAGCGGCGCCAGCGGGAACTCGAAGCCCATCTCGGCGCTGCGTCGCGCCGGCGCCAGGTCGCGCAGCCTGAGCCGCTCGCCGTCGAGCGCACAGCCGAGCACGTCGTCGATCATCGCGGCGAGCACGGGCAGCCAGTCGGGTTCGTAGCCCTCGCGCACGAGCGCGCGCGCGATCAGTTGCTGCGTGGCCGGCGCGCTCGCCGGCAGCGTGAAGTCGACGCGCTCGAGCAGCCCGTGCAGGAAGCTGCCGTGACGCGCGCCGCGCGCGAAGGCGAACAGGTTGCGCTCGCGCGAGCGCCGCTCGGTCGCGTCGGCCGAGAGCTCCGGCTGGCGGAACACCTGCGCGGCGCGCCCGGCGCCCTGGCGCATCAGCGCGGAGTAGCTGCTCGACTGCCAGTCGCGCTCGACCACGACCTGGAAGCGGCGTGCCTCGAGCGCCGCGGCGCTCTCCTCCTCGCGCGCGAGGCGCGCGAAGGGCAGGGAGTCGGCCGCGATCACGGCGGTGCCCGGCAGCCCGGCCAGGCGCGCGATCGCCGCGCCCGCCTCGCCGTCGCCGGGGGCGGCGTCGATCAGGTGGCCGAGGGCGCTGCGCCACAGCTCGCTCTGCTTGCCGGCGCCGTAGCGCGCGTCGGCCGCGCCGAGCACGCACAGGTGCGCCGCGCGCGTGAGCCCGACGTAGAGCAGGCGCGTGTCCTCGGCCAGGCGCTCGCGGTCGGCCAGCGCGAGCGCCTCCGGCGTGCTGGCGAGGTCGTAGCAGGGGCGCAGCGTGCCGGGGTCGTGGAAGAAGGCATCCTGCGCGGGCTTGTACAGCGCCGCGAAGGGCAGGTAGACCACCGGGTACTCGAGCCCCTTGCTGGTGTGCAGCGTCACGATCTGCACGCGCTTCGCGTCGCTCTCGAGCCGCAACTGCTGCGCTTCGAGCTCGCCGTTCGCGCCGCTGATGCGCTCGGCGAGGCGCGCGAGCAGCGCCTCGTCGCTGTCGAGCGTCTCGCGCTCGGCCTGCAGCAGTTCCACGAGGTGCAGGCAGTCGGTCAGCGCGCGCTCGCCGCCCGGCGTGGCCAGCAGTCGCGCCGGCACCTCGTAGGCGAACAGCAGCCGGCGCAGCATGGCCTGCACGCCGAAG
>CAYXJM010000507.1:0-2392 GCA_964465455.1 uncultured Klebsiella sp. | reverse complement strand
CCCTGCCCGCCGCCGACCACGTGTGCCAGCCCCACGCGCGCGCCCGGCACCTGGCGAGCGCCGGCCTCGCCGCGCAGCTGCTGCACGATCTCGCAGATGTTCGCGATCCCGGTGGCGCCCAGCGGATGCCCCTTCGAGAGCAGGCCGCCCGAGACGTTCACCGGCAGGCGGCCGCCGAGCGCCGTCTCGCCGCCGTCGATCAGCCGTCCGGCCTCGCCCTCGGCGCACAGCCCCAGGTTCTCGTAGTGCACCAGCTCCGCGGTGGCGAAGCAGTCGTGCAGCTCCACGAGGTCCAGGTCCCCGGGTCCGAGCCCGGCCTGCTCGTAGGCGCTGCGTGCCGCGAGCCGCGTGACCGCGCTGAAGTCCGTCGACGCCAGGGCGCGCGGATCCCAGGGATCGCTCGCCATCGCCGAGGCGCGCACCAGCACCGCGCGCCGCCCGAGCCCCAGCCGCTTCACGGCGGCCTCCGAGGCGAGCACCGCGGCCGCCGCGCCGTCGACGTTGACCGAGCACATCAGCTTCGTGAGCGGATAGCTGATCATCTCGGCCGCCATCACCTGCGCCAGCGGCGTCTCCACGCGGTACATCGCCTTCGGGTTCAGCGTCGCGTGGTGGTGGTTCTTCACCGCCACTTTCGCGAACTGCTCGAACGTGGTGCCGTAGCGGCGCGTGTGCTCCTGGCCGATCAGGGCGAACATCGCGGGCGTCGTGTCGGATCCGATGACGCCCTCCGCGACGAAACCGCCCGCCTCGAAGCCGCCCAGCATGCCCTTGCCCATCTGCTCGACACCGACCGCGAGCGCCAGTTCGCAGACGCCGGCGCGGAGCGCGAGCCAGGCCTCGCGGAAGGCCGTGGCGCCGGTCGCGCAGGCATTCGCCACGTTGACCACCGGGATGCCGGTCATGCCGATCTCGCGCAGCAGGCGCTGGCCGACCATGGCCGATGCCTGGTAGAGGTTGCCGCACCAAAGCGCCTGCATGTCGCGGATGCCCAGGCCGCAGTCGTCGAGCGCCAGCAGCGCCGCTTCGGCCGCCAGTTCCGGCACGCTGCGCTCGGGAAAGCGGCCGAAGCGGATCATGTCGGCCCCGATCACGTACACACCGCTCATCGGCTTCCGTCCTCCGTCGCCGGCACGAAGCAGAACGCGATCCAGGGATTGCCGTCGGCGTCGCGCTGGCCGCTGTCGCGGAATTCGACCCGCACCCGCATGCCGAAACGCACCGCCTCCGGCGCGACGTCGGCGAGCGTGCCGCGCAGCGCCGGGCCGTCGTCGAGGTCGACCACTGCCATCACGAAGGGAACGGGGACGCCGGGAAAGCTGCGGCAGACCGTGGTAAAGGTGTGCACGCGACCCTGCGCGCCGAGCGCGATGGCGCGCATGCGTCCGCGCGCGCTGCACGCCGCGCAGACCTCGCGCTCGCCCGCGTACACGGCGCCGCAGGCCTCGCAGCGCGACCCGGCCAGCGCATGCCTGCCGTCCGCGGCGATGCGGACAAACGGAACCGCGGGCCTCGGTGTGCCCCCCATCAGCGCTGCTCCCTGCCGCCGCCGGCGCGTGCCCTGCGCAGGCCGTGTTCGCGCGGCTGTCCCGGGACTTATACTGCGCCGGCGACCGCCCGCACAAGCGCGCCGGCGGGCGCGTCGCGACGATCCAACGGCAACGGCGCAGGAGCTGTACAGGTGCTGAAACACAATTCCTATTTCGACGGCAAGGTGCAGAGCGTGGGCTTCACGCGCCACGGCCTGGCGGCCACGGTGGGCGTGATCGCCCCGGGCGAGTTCCGCTTCAACACCGGCGCCGCCGAGCGCATGACCGTGGTCAGCGGGCAGCTGCGCGCACGCCTGCCGGGCGGCGAGTGGCAGGGCTATGCCGCCGGGACGTATTTCGAGGTGCCCGCGAACAGCGCCTTCGACGTCGAGGCCGTCGGCGGGCCGGCGGCTTACCTGTGCGAGTTTCTCGGCGGGGCGTGATCGTAGCGCCGGCCGACCCAGGGCCTTCCGGGTCGGTGCGCCGCATAAAGGGCCGTGCGCCGCAGGGGCGAACCGCATCGCGGCGAGCCGGGCGGCCACGGATGGCCGTCCCCGGCCTTGCCGGCGACGCAGGAATGCGCCGCCGGGCAAGCGGCGCCCGAGCCTGCAGGGACGTATTCACGGCGTGCCCTGTTGCGGCGCATCGACCCGGAACGCCCTGCGACCGGCGTCGGGAATGACCCGGTTCACCGGAGCTTGTGGAGGATACGGCCATGGCATCGACGCAACGTGAACTGCACGCCCGCTCGCTCGCGGCTCCGGAGGGCTTCTGGGGCGAGGCGGCGCGCGCCATCGACTGGACGGTTCCGCCGCGCACCGTGCTCGACCGCAGCAGGACGCCGTTCGACCGCTGGTTCCCCG
>CAYXJM010000506.1:0-2394 GCA_964465455.1 uncultured Klebsiella sp. | reverse complement strand
TCCGCATCGATCCCGACAACCGCATCACGTTCATCTGCCACCGCAACGAGATGGGCCAGGACGTCCACACCTCGCTCGCGATGCTGGTGGCCGAGGAGCTCGAGGTGCCGGTCGGCAGCCTCGCGATCGAACAGGCGCCGGTGGCCGCGGTTTACACGAACGCGATGATCGGCACGCAGATCACCGGCGGCTCGACCTCGGTGCGCGATGCATGGGTGCCGCTGCGCCGCGCCGGCGCCGCCGCGCGCAGGCTGCTCGTCGAGGCCGCTGCCCGGACCTGGCAGGTGGACGCGGGCGTGCTCGAGACCCGCAACGGCTACGTCGTCAACCGCAACGGCAACAAGCTCTCGTACGGTTTCCTGTCGGGCATCGCGGCCGCTCTGCCGGTGCCGGCCCCCGAGAGCCTGGTGCTGAAGGAGCCGGGCGCGTTCACGCAGATCGGCTCGCTCACGCAGAAGCGGCTGGACACCCCCGCCAAGGTGCGCGGCGAGCGGCTGTTCGGGCTCGATGCGACGCAGCCGGGCATGGTCTACGCCGCGCTCGCGCAGTGTCCGGTGATCGGCGGCACGGTGGCCGGCGTGGACGCTTCGGCCGCGCGGGCGATGCCGGGCGTGCGCGAGGTCGTCGACATCGGCGAGGGCGTCGCCGTGGTGGCGGATCATTTCTGGACCGCGCTGAAGGCGCGCGACGCGCTGAAGATCAGCTGGAACCCCGGCGCGGGGCAGGCGCTTTCCGATGCCGCCATCGCCGCGGCCCTGCGCGCGGGCAGCAAGGCTGCGGGTGCCGTGGCCAAAACGAACGGCGACGTCGAGGCCGGGCTGACGCGGGCCGCCAAGCGACTGGAGGCCGAGTACGAACTGCCGATGCTCGCCCACGTGGCCATGGAGCCGATGAACTGCCTCGCCCGCGTGGACGACGACGGCTGCGAGATCTGGACCTCGACGCAGTACCCTGCAGGCGCCCAGGCCGTGGCCGCCGCGCGCACCGGCCTCGAGCCGGAGCGCGTGAAGGTCCATGCGCAGTTCGTCGGCGGGGGCTTCGGGCGCCGTCTCGAGGTGGATTTCATCGCGCAGGCGGCAGCGATCGCGAAGGCCGTGCCCGGCACGCCGGTGAAGCTCGTCTGGACGCGCGAGGACGACACCACGCACGACTTCTACCGTCCGGCCAGCCTGCACCGGCTTCGCGGCGGGCTGGACGCGAAGGGCAAACTGCTCGCGCTCGATCACCTGATGGTGTCGCAGTCGGTGACCGAACGCGCCTTCCCCGGCGTGGTGAAGGACGGCCTCGATCCCTTCATGACCGAAGGCGCGAGCAACCTGGTCTATGCCGTGCCCAACCTGCGTTCGCGCGTGGTGATCCAGGACACCGGCGCGCGCGTGGGCTACTGGCGCTCGGTCAGTCACGCGCTGAACGCCTTCGCCTTCGAGAGCTTCATCGACGAGCTCGCGAAGGCGGGAAACCGCGATCCGCTGCAGTTCCGCCTGGAGATGCTGGCGGATCAGCCGCGCCAGCGCGCGGTGCTGGAAAAGGTCGCCGCGATGGCGCACTGGAAGCGCGCGCGCGGCGCGAACGCCGCGCTCGGCATCGCCTCGATGGAGTGCTACGGCAGTTACGTCGCGATGACCGCCGAGGTGCAGCGCCGCGGCAAGGACGTGCATTGCGCGCACATCGCGGTCGCGGTCGACCCGGGCATCGCGGTGCGGCCCGACCAGGTGGTCGCGCAGATCGAGTCGGCGGTGATCACGGGGCTCACCGGCGCGCTGCGCAACCGCATCGGCATCGTCGACGGGAAGGTGCAGGAGCAGAACTTCCACCAGTTCCAGCCGCTGCGCATGTCGGAGACGCCGCACATCGAGGTCGCGATCGTCGCCAGCGGCGACGCACCCGGCGGCATCGGCGAGGTCGGCACGCCGCTGGTGGCGCCGGCACTCGCCAACGCCGTGGCCAGGCTGACCGGAACGCGCGTGCGCAAGCTGCCGTTCAGCGAGGCCGGCGTGCGCTTCGTCTAGACAGCATGCAACCCGACGCGACCACGCCGGTGAGAGATGGACCGGTGCAAGGCAGGATCGAGCCGGGTTTCGGGGCCGTGCTCGATGCGTTTCGCGACAATTTCGCCAGGCACGGGGATGTGGGCGCGGCGTGCGCGGTCTACCACCGTGGCCGCTGCGTGGTCGACCTGTGGGGTGGGCTGGCGGATGCCGACCGTGGCTTGCCCTGGATGCGCGACACCGTCGTGATCACCTTTTCCGTCGCCAAGGGGGTGACGGCGACGTGCATCAACCGGCTGGCGGAGCAGGGCCTGCTCGATATCGACCTGCCGATCGCGCACTACTGGCCCGCGTTCGGCTGCAACGGCAAGGAGAACATCACGACCCGCATGGTCTTGTCCCACCG
>CAYXJM010000505.1:0-2394 GCA_964465455.1 uncultured Klebsiella sp. | reverse complement strand
GCTTTTCCTTGATCTCTTCGAGCGTCTTGCAGTCGATGCAGAGCGTCGCGGTCGGCCGCGCTTCGAGGCGCTTGATGCCGATCTCGATGCCGCAGGCATCGCAGAAACCGTATTCGTCCTGGTCGATCAGCTCGAGCGTGCTCTCGATCTTCTTGATCAGCTTGCGCTCACGGTCGCGGGTGCGCAGTTCCAGGCTGAATTCCTCTTCCTGCGTGGCGCGGTCAGCCGGATCGGGGAAGTTCGCGGCCTCGTCCTTCATGTGCGTGACGGTGCGATCCACTTCCTCCATCAGCTCTGCGCGCCAGTTCTTGAGGATGCCCCGGAAGTGCTCCTTCTGCTTCTCGTTCATGTACTCCTCCCCCTTCTTGGCCTTGTAGGGGGTGAAGTTCTTGAATTCGGAGGTGGTCTGCTTGGCGGATTTTTTCACGGAGGGCCTCGTCGTCATCGCCAGCGGGCTCGGCTTGCCGAAACGCCGCACGGGTGTTCAGGGTTTGCGGGGGCGGCGCATTCTACCGGATTTTTCCCCTGAAGTAAGGCTGTGCGGACGGTGCTCCGGGGAGGGGTTCAGCCGGCGTCCAGCACGACCCGTCCGGCACGCACTGCGAAAGGGACCGGTTCCAGCGCCTGGCCGCGGCACGGGCCTGCAATGCACTCGCCGGTATCGGGGCGGAACAGCGCGCCGTGCGTGGCGCACTGCAGGTGCCTTCCGGAGGGGTCGAGGAATCGTCCCGGCAGCCAGTCGAGTTCGGTTCCCCGGTGCGGGCAGCGATTCGCGTAGACGCGGAGCCGGCCGTCGGCCCTGAGCACGATCAGGCTTCCGCCGGGGACCTCATGCCGTTGCGGCGCGCCCTCCACCACTGCGGCGGCTTCGCACAGCACCGGTGCCGGCGACGATGTGTCGGTCATGATGGCTGCCTCCGCCGCTCCGATGATGGCCGGTTCGGGTCCAAGCTTGGCACAGATCAAAGACCCTCGATTGCAGGCTGCCGGGGGGTGGTCATACTCGCGCTCCCTCTATATATATGTAGCGGGCGCTTCGCGCGTCTGCCGCGTTCGTGGCGGGCATGGGAGATGCGCCGCTCCGATTCCCAGATACCTCACGTGCAGGGCGAATCCGATGGCAAACGAGGCGAGTCCGAAGCAGAAACAACCCCGCAAGGTCGCCGCCGCGAAACGGTCGGCGCCCCGGGCAAAGCCGAAGCACGCGCCGGCTCGGGCAAAGGCAAAGCGCGCGCCGGCGCAGGCCAAGGCACGCGCGCGCAGTGCCAAAGCCGTGGCGGCGGCGAAAAAACCCGTGCGTCCCCCGTCGCTGCGCGGTCCCGCGCCTGTCAGCGGCCGGGCCGGCGCCCCCGAGATCATGGTGACGCTGAACAGCGAGCACCGCTATATCTCGTCGCTGCTGGAAGCGCTGGCGGAGCAGGCCGACAACCTGCTGCCGGGACGCACGGCAGATTACGCCCTGATGCACGACATCGTGCACTACATGGCGAGTTTCCCCGACGAATACCATCACCCGCGCGAGGACCTGGTGTTCGATCGCCTCGTGAGCCGCGATCCCGAGGCCCGGCCTCTCGTCGAGGAACTCCTCGAGGGGCATCGCGAGATCAACCGTCGCAGCCGCGAACTGCTCGGCCATCTCGAGCGTGTCGTGCGTCGCGGCCAGGCCCCGGACACGCAGAAGCTCAAGTATCTCTGCGACCGCTACATCGGTCATTACTGGGAGCACATCAACGTCGAGGAGGGAAGGGTCTTTCCCCGCGCGACCGCGAAGTTGCGCCCGGACGACTGGTTTGCGGTCAACGCGCAGGCAAAGTACGTCGATGACCCGCTGTTCGGGTCCCGCGTGAAGCGCGAGTACGCACGCCTGTCGCAGTACCTCGGCGAGCGCGTGAGCCGCGTGACGGAAGACGTCGCGGTCGCGGAATTGTTCGGCATCGAGGCGCTCATCGAGACGGTCGCGACGCTGGGCAGCGCGGGATCCGCGCTGCAGGACATCGTGCGCAAGCGCGCGGCCCAGGCGCTGCGTGATTCGCGCCCGTCGGCCGGCGAGCGACGGGGCCTGCTCGGGATGTCGCGCGCGCTGGGCGCCGCGGCGATCGATCAGGCCGGCGCCGGCGCGAAGGAGATGCGCGAGGTGATCGCGCGCACGCGTGCGGAGATCGCCGAGCCTTTCGCGACCCGCATGAAGTTCCTGCGCCGCATGGTGCGCGACGACGCGGGCTGAGCCGGGTCGGGTTCAGATCGGGCGGCCCGACGCGACGACGTCGACGATCATGGCGCTGAACTGGCGCACTTCCGCGCGGCCGGCCTCGATCGCTTCCGCGGCGGCGTCGAAGTCCAGCAAGCCGATGTGCGACAGCCGCGGACTGATGACGATGTCCGCCGGTTCGCCCG
>CAYXJM010000504.1:0-2397 GCA_964465455.1 uncultured Klebsiella sp. | reverse complement strand
CCGCGCCGAACAGCGGCCAGTAGCGGCCCTCGCGGCTCTCGTAGAGCAGCACCCCGGTGGCGCTGCCCTCGAGGTCCAGCGCGAAGTCATCGGTCGCCGGGCAGGCGGCGCGCGAGCGCCAGCGGCCGAGACTCAGGTGCGCGCGGTACGGGCGACGCTCGACAGCGAAGCCCGCGGCGGCGAGCGCGGCGGCGAGCGGTTGCTGCCACGCGAGGAAGCCGGCGGCGTCCTCGGGCAGTGCCGCCATCACGCGCGGAGCACGCGCGCTCGGAAACGGGCGCACCGCCGCCAGCCGGTAGCGGAACGGCGCGAGCGTCGCGGCGACCGGCGTCACGCAGGCCTGGATGCGCGGGATCTCCGCCACCGCGACCTGCCCCAGGAACACCAGCGTGAAGTGGTAGTTCTCCGGCCGCGTCCAGTGCACGGCCGGATACGGGAAGTGCTCGCGCAGTCGCTTGCCCAGCGCCGCGAGCCCCGCGCGCAGGGGCTCGTCGGGGTCGAGCGCGACGAAGACGCGCGCTACGTCCACGCGCGGCGGAGCTCGTCGCGGCGCATCTCGAGCCACTGCAGCGCGATCAGCGTGTGCGCGTTGTTGAAGTGGCCGTCGCGCTGGAGTTCCCGTACCCGGGCCCAGGGGATCACGTGCAGGCGGATGTCCTCGTGCTCGCCGGCCTTGCCGTGCAGCCCGCCCGCCTCGGCCAGGTTCACGCGCGCGCAGAACAGGTGGAAGTACTCGTCGGTGCCGCCGGGGCTGGAGTAGTAGCCCGCCACCGGCAGCAGTTCCTCGATCGCGCAGCCGGATTCCTCGGCGGTCTCGCGCACCGCCACCGCGGCCGGCGTCTCGCCCTCCTCCACCAGCCCCGCGACCAGCTCCAGCAACCACGGGCTGCCGGCGCGGAAGGCCGCCCCGATGCGGAACTGCTCGACCATGCCGAGGGCGTCGAGGCGCGGGTCGTACAGCAGCACGCCGACCGCCTCGCCGCGGCAGTGCAGTTCGCGCGTCAGCGTCTCCGACCAGCCGCCCGCGAAGCGCCGGTGGCGCAGCCGGAACAGCTTCATCTTCCAGAAGCCGCTCCAGGCGGTCTGCTCCTCGAGGATCTCGACGTCGTGGTGGCCGAATTCCCTCACCGCGGCATCACTCGCCGAAGCGCTTGCCGGTGTACCAGGCGACCGGCGCCTCGTGGCGCGCGACGAGGTGCACCACGTCCAGCACCATCGCGAACAGCGCCATGCGCACCAGCACGCCGTTGTCGGTCTGGCGGAAGATCGCGAGGTTGGGATTCTCGTTCAGGTCCGGGTCGAGCTCGTTCGCCTCGGCGCGCGAATCCCGCGGCAGCGGGTGCATGATCACCGTGTTCGGTTCGCAGTACTGGGTGTAGATCGCCTGGTTCAGGCGGTAGCGGCCGCGGTAGAGGTTCGCCTCCTCGCGGCTCGCGAAGCGCTCCTCCTGGATGCGCGTCGAATAGGCGATGTCGACGTGCGCGATGGACGGTTCCATCGCGTCCGACTCCACCACCGTGTGTCCGCGCGCGCGCAGCGCCTCGACGATCGCCCCGGGCATGCGCAGCTCCGCGGGCGAGATGCACGTGAGGTGCACGCGGTCGAAATTGGCCAGCAGCTTCGACAGAGAGTGCACGGTGCGCCCGTAGCGCAGGTCGCCGATCATCGCGATGCGCAGCCCGTCGATGCTGCCGCCGCGGTGCTGGACCTCCTTGCGGATCGTGTAGAGGTCGAGCAGCGCCTGCGTCGGGTGCTCGTTGGCGCCGTCGCCGCCGTTGATCACCGGCACGCGGCTCGCCGCCGCGAACTCGGCCACCGAGCCCGAAGCGGGATGACGCATCGCGATCACGTCGCTGTAGCCGCTGATCACGCGCGCGGTGTCGTAGAGCGACTCGCCCTTGGCGATCGCGGAGTTCTCGATGCCGGTGGTCTCGCGCACCTCGCCGCCGAGCAGGTTGAAGGCGCAGCCGAAGCTCACCCGCGTGCGCGTGCTCGGCTCGAAGAACATGTTGCCGAGGATGGCCCCCTCGAGCACCCGCGTGATCTTGCGCCGGTGCGCGTAGGGCGCCATCGAGTCGGCCACGTCGAACACGCGCTCGATGTCGGCGCGCTCGAACTGCTCCACCGAAAGAATGTGCGATCCCGCGAATTCCATGATCCCCCGTGGGTCGGGCTTCAGCCCGAAATCCAGCTCTGTGGGTCAGGCTTCAGCCTGACATCGAGCTCTGTGGGTCAGGCTTCAGCCTGACAAATGTTCGGCTGAAGCCGAACCCACATCACCTCGCGCAGTCTACCCGCTCGCCGGGCGCCCTTCATCCACGAATTGCAGCGCCGCCCAGCGTGCGTAGAGCGGCGAGGCGGCGAGCAGCTCGTCGTGCGTGCCGGTGGCCGCGATGC
>CAYXJM010000503.1:0-2402 GCA_964465455.1 uncultured Klebsiella sp. | reverse complement strand
AGCACGGTGGCGGCGAGGAAGCTCGCCTCCATCATCGGCATCACCAGCTTCATGATCTCGGACGGCTGGAAGCGCGGCAGGCCCGGGATCGCCAGCCAGCGCTGCGCTCCCTTGGCCCCGATGCCCGCGACGTCGACCGCCACCAGCAACAGGACGCCCAGCAGGTAGGCCCACGGCGTCCAGCGCCTGAGCGTCTGCGTGTCCAGCTGCGCCACGGCGAACATCGCGGCGAAGCCGAGCGCCATGAACCCGCCCTGGCGCAGCACGGCGTCGACCTGGCGCCCGCTAGCGCTGTACAGCACGACCAGCCCGTAGACGCAGAGCGCGAACAGGATCGCCAGCAGCGGCAGGTCGATGTGCAGCCGCTCGTACAGCGTCGGCTTGCGCCCGAAGTCGCGCGCGGACTCGGGCATCTGCCGGATGAAATCGCCGCGCGCCATATCAGCCTTCTCCTGCCGGCACGGCAGCCGGTTCCGCCGCACGCTCGCCGGTCGCGCCCGTGGCCGGCGCCGCTTCCTGCGCGCGGACGGGCACGGGCGGCGCAGCATCCGCGGCCGGCGCGAAACCGGCCCCGGGCGACGCCGCCGGCGGCGGCAGGCGCGGCAGCAGGTAGGCGTCCATCACCTTTCGCGCCACCGGCGCGGCGGTCGAGCTGCCGTGCTCGCCGTTCTCCACGATGACCGCGACCGCGATCTGCGGGTCGTCGGCCGGCGCGAAGCCGATGAACAGCGCGTGGTCGCGCTGGTGCTTCTTCAGCGCCGCCGAGTTGTAGGTCGCATTCTGCGCGATCCCGACCACCTGCGCCGTGCCGGTCTTGCCGGCGATGCGGTAGCCGAGGTCCCTGGCGATGATCTTCGCGGTGCCGCGCGGACTGTGCACGACGTGCTCCATGCCTGCCTGCATCGCGTCCCACGATCCCGGGTCGGGCACGTCCACCGTGTGCAGGAGCTCCGGCGTGACCGGCGCGCCGTCGATCTCCGCCAGCAGGTGCGGCCGGTAGTGCCTGCCGCGGTTGGCGAGCGTGGCCGTCATCACCGCGAGCTGCATCGGCGTCATCAGCACGTAGCCCTGGCCGATGCCGGCGCTCAGGGTCTCACCCGGGAACCACGGCTGTCCCAACGCCTTCTGCTTCCACGCCGGCGAAGGCATGACGCCGGGGCGCTCGCTGGTCTGGTCGACGCCGGTCGGGGCGCCGAGGCCGAACTTCACCGCGAAGTCGTGCAGGCGCTGGATGCCGAGCCGGTGCGCCAGGTCGTAGAAGTAGACGTCGCAGGACTGCGTGATCGCGAGGTCCATGTCGACCGACCAGCCGTGGCCCCACTTCTTCCAGTCGCGGTACTTGCGCCCGCGCCCGCCGAGCCGGTACCAGCCCGGGTCGCGCACCGCGCTCTGGGGCGTGTTGATGCCGTAGTAGAGCCCCGCCAGCGCGAACATCGGCTTCACCGTGGAGCCCGGCGGGTACTGCCCCTGCATCGTGCGGTTGAGCAGCGGGCGCGCCGGCGAGTCGCGCAGCGCCGCGTAATCGGCGCTGCTGATGCCCGAGACGAACAGGTTCGGATCGAAGCTGGGCGCGCTGGCGATCGCGATCACGCCGCCGGTGCGCGGCGCCACCGCCACCACCGCGCCGAGCTCGCTGCCGAGCGCCGCGTAGGCCGCGCGCTGCACGTCGAGATCGAGCTCGAGGGTCAGGTCCTTGCCGCGCACCGGGTCGGTGTGGTCGAGCACGCGCAGCGCCCGCCCGCGCGCGTTGGTCTCGACGTTCTCGTAGCCCACGGTGCCGTGGAGCTCGGCCTCGTAATACTTCTCGACACCGTTCTTGCCGATCAGGTGCGTGCCGCTGTAGTTGACGCGGTCGATCTCCTCGAGCTCCTGCTCGTTGATGCGCCCCACGTAGCCGACGGCGTGCGCCAGCAGTTCGCCGAAGGGGTAATGGCGCACCAGCTCGGCCTCGACCTCGACGCCGGGCAGGCGGTAGCGGTTCACCGCGAGGCGCGCGATCTCCTCCTCGTTCAGCGCGAACCGGAGCGGCACCGCCTCGAAGGGCAGGTGGCGCGCCAGCTGCTTGCGGAAGCGCTGCTCGTCGTCCTCGCTCACCTCGATGATCGTGCGCAGCTCCGCGAGCATCACGTCGATGTCGAGCGCGCGCTCGCGCGTGACCATCAGGTTGAAGATCGGCCGGTTGTCGGCGAGCAGCGTGCCGTTGCGGTCGAAGATCAGGCCGCGCCGCGGCGGCACGGCGCGCGCGTGGATGCGGTTGCGGTCCGACTCGGTGCGATACGTCTCGTGGTCGATGATCTGCAGGTGGAAATAGCGCCCCAGCAGCACCGCGACCAGCGCCAGCACGCCCGCGGCGGCGATCACCACGCGCTTGCTGAAGATGCGCGTTTCGGTGAGGGTGTCCT
>CAYXJM010000502.1:0-2408 GCA_964465455.1 uncultured Klebsiella sp. | reverse complement strand
AGCTGCTGCTGGCGCACGTGCTGGACTGCGCGCGCAGCTACCTGTTCGCCCATCCCGAGGCGCGAGTGGCGGCGCCGCAGTGCGCGGCCTACCGCGCGCTCGTGGCGCGCCGGCGCGACGGCGAGCCGCTGGCCTACCTCGTCGGCCGCCATGAGTTCTGGTCGCTCGATCTCGCGCTCGACGGCAGCACGCTGGTGCCGCGGCCCGAGACCGAGCTGCTGGTCGAGCTCGCGCTGGAGCGCCTCGGAGCGCGGTGCGCGCGCGTGCTCGACCTCGGCACCGGCAGCGGCGCGATCGCGCTGGCGCTGGCGAGCGAGCGGCCCGCGTGGCAGGTGCTCGGCGTCGACCGCGACCCGCGCGCGCTCGCGCTCGCGCGCGCGAACGCGTCGCGGCTGGGACTGGCGAACGCGCGCTTCGCGCCGGGAGACTGGTTTGCCGGGCTGGCCGGCGAGCGCTTCGACCTGGTGGTGTCCAACCCGCCCTACGTCCGCGACGACGATCCGTGCCTGCAGGACCCGGGACTGCGCCACGAGCCGCGCCATGCGCTCGCCTCCGGGGCCGACGGGCTGGATGCGCTGCGGCGCATCGCGGCCGCCGCGCCGGCGCACCTCGCGGCCGGTGCGTGGCTCATCTGCGAGCACGGTGCGGAGCAGGGCGCGGCGGTGCGGGCGCTGTTCCGCGCCGCGGGGCTCGAGGACGTCACCACCCACCGCGACCTCGCGGGCCACGAGCGTGCGACGCTAGGCCGCAACACGGGAGGCGCCGATGAACGATGAGGAGCTGCTGCGCTACAGCCGCCACATCCTGCTGCCCGAGCTCGACGTGGCCGGGCAGCAGAAGCTGCTGGATGCCAGCGCGCTGGTGGTGGGTCTCGGCGGGCTCGGTTCGGCCGTCGCGCTCTATCTCGGCGCGAGCGGCGTGGGCCGCCTGGTGCTCGCCGACGGCGACCGCGTCGAGCTGTCGAACCTGCAGCGGCAGGTCATTCACGCGACGGCGCGCGTGGGGCAGGGCAAGGCGGAGTCGGCGGCGGCCGGCCTGCAGGCGCTGAACCCCGGCGTGCGCACCGTGCTGGTCGCGGAGCGCGTGGACGACGCGGCGCTCGAGCGGCTCGTGCCTTCCGTCGCGGTGGTGCTCGACTGCAGCGACAACAGCGCCACGCGCCGCGCGATCAACGCCGCCTGCTGGCGCCATCGCGTGCCGCTGGTGAGCGCCGCGGCGCTCGGCTGGGAAGGGCAGCTCGCGGTGTTCGACGCGCGCGCACCGGGCAGCGCCTGCTACCAGTGCCTTTATCCGGAAGGCGCGGGCGGCGACGCGCTCTCCTGCGCGCAGGCCGGCGTCGCGGCGCCGGTGGTCGGCGCCATCGGCGTGCTGCAGTCGCTGCAGGCGCTGAAGCTGCTCGCGGGCGTCGGGGAGATCGTGCCCGGCGAGCTGCTGGTCTTCGACGGCCTGGCGCTGGATTTCCACCGCCTGCGCGTGCGGCCGCGGCCGGACTGCCCGGTGTGCGCACATCCGCCCGCGTAGGTCCGGATTCATCCGGAGCATGCCTGCAGCTCCGGCTCTGACCGGACGGCGTCCGGACGAATCCGGACCTACGACGGCTCGCGCGGTTCGCGCAGGCGGATGAAGGGGAAGCGCGTGACGGTGGAACGCGCCCTGGCGGCGCGCTCGTCCAGTTGTGCCGGCGTCGCGGCGCGGAAGTAGATGCGCAGGCTGGTGCCCGCGGGCTCGCCCTGGTGGATCTGCAGGTGCCCGCCCTGGCCGTGCACCAGCGCGTGGATCTCCGCCAGATCGTCGAGCGCGTTGCCGGCGGCTCCGTCGCCGGGCTCGGCGGCGGCGAGCGCGCGGATCTGCTGCTCGCCGAGCCGCGACGCGCTGTCTTCGATCACCAGTTCGATGTGAGCGCCCTCGAAGCCCTCGCGGCACGAGACGCACACGCGCGGGCCGGATTCGGCCTGCCGCAGGCGGATGCCGAGGGTGCCGGTGCGCCCGAGTCCGCGGCGGGCCTGGCGGATGCCGCGCAGCAGCACCTGGTGGAACACCACCGGATCGCAGTGCGCCGGCGGCAACCCGTCGGCGATCGCGCTGTCGAGGCGCGCCGCGGCCGGCATGAGGTTGCGTTCGAGCTCGATGATGTTCTGCGCCAGCGGCGTCAGCGCGACCAGCGGTTGCGGCGAGCTGGCCTCGGCCTGCCCGGCGACCTCGTGGATCAGCGCCTGGGCGTGCATCGTGGTTTCGACCAGCTGCTCCAGCCGGCGCAGCACGCCGGCGTAGTCGCCCGCCTCGGCCAGGACCTGCTCGACGCGCCCGACCACGGAGGCCGCGACGCCGGCGATGCCGTCCTCCGCGTCGCCGGGCGGGGCGTCCGTCGCCGCCGGCGCGGCGGCCTCGTGCTGGCGCGGGCGTGGCAG
>CAYXJM010000501.1:0-2408 GCA_964465455.1 uncultured Klebsiella sp. | reverse complement strand
GCGGCTACGCGTGTTGCCGAAATCGTTCCCGACGATTTCGGCATCCACATGTCCGCTCGCGAGGCGGGGCCGACCCTCGGCCGAGGCGCATGTGCCGATTCACGGTGCCTGGGTCGCCGGTGGCTCGGCCGGCGAGGAACCTTCAGCAGCTGCGGCAGCTCCGCGCGCCGGATCGTTGGTGAACAGGATACCTCCACCTTCGAGTTCGACGCGAACCACGCCCGGTTTCGCCGGAACATCGGAGCCGTCCTGCCCCGGAGGCGTCCCGACCGTGGCCGGCGTCGCCGCGGTCGCTGCCGGCGCCACTTCCGGCTCCGTCACGGCGCTCGCCGTGGCTCCTCCGCCCGTGGCCCCGGGTGCGGGCGTTTCGCCCGCCGTGGCCCCTCGTTCACTTGCGCTCGCCTGCGGCGCGGGCAGCGTGGCACGCGGCAAGTCCGGCCGCAGCCGCGCGCTGCGCGAGAGCATCAGCACCACGCGCCGGTTGGCCGCGCGGCCCTCCACGGTCGCGTTGCTCGCCACGGGCTGGAATTCACCATATCCGATGGCGGCGAGGCGCGTGGGCCCGACGCCGAATTCTGTGAGCAGCTTCACGATGGTCGCCGCGCGCGCCGACGACAGCTCCCAGTTCGACGGGTAGGTGCTGGTGGCGATGGGCCGGTCGTCGGTGAATCCCTCGACGCGGATCGGCAGTTCGCTGTCGCGCACCACGGCCGCCATCTCCTGCAGGATGGGGCGCGCCGCCTCGCTTGCCGTGGCCTCGCCGCTGGCGAACAGCAGGCTCGACTTCAGCTCGATCTCGAGCCACTCCTCGTTGCCCTGCACCGAGATCAGGTCGCGCGCGACCAGGTCCGCGAACTGCTCCTGCACGCGCTGCGAGATGCGGCGGAACTCCTCCGGCATCTGCGGCTCCGAGGTGGTCGCCTTGGTCTCCTCCTCGTCGACGCGCCCGGAGCCCGGCAACTGCTCCGGCGACTCGATCGCATCGGGCACGTTGCCGGGAGCGACGGCGGTCACCGGCTCGCCGACCTGGATCGGGTTGATGCTGCGCTCGGGCATGTTGAAGGCTTCGCTCAGCGTCTGCGACAGCACGCGGAACTTGTCCTCGTTGCGCTGGGAGACGGCGTACATCACGACGAAGAAGGCGAGCAGCAGCGTGAGGAAATCCGCGTAGGACACCATCCAGCGCTCGTGACTGACCGGATCCTCGCGGATGATCCGCCTGGCCATGCGCGGCTCGCCCCGGCTACTCGAGGTAACCGTTCAGGCGCAGCTCGATCGCGCGCGGGTTCTCGCCGTCGGCAATCGCGATGATGCCCTCGATGATCATCTCGCGGTACTGCGCCGCCTCGCGCACGCAGCTGCGGAGCTTGCCCGCGATCGGCAGGAAGAACAGGTTCGCCAGCGCGACGCCGTAGATCGTGGCCACGAAGGCCACCGCGATTCCCGGCCCCACGCGCGCGGGATCCGCGAGGTTGCCCATCACGTGGATCAGGCCGACAACGGCCCCGATGATGCCGATCGTGGGCGCATAACCGCCCATGCTCTCGTAGAACTTCGCGGCGTCGACGTCGCGCTGCTCGCGCAGTCCCGACTCCGACTCCAGCACGCTGCGTATGGCCTCGGGCTCGTTGCCGTCCACCAGCAGCTGCAGCCCCCGTCGCGCGAAGGCGTCGGGCTCCATCTCGGCGACGGCCTCCAGCCCCAGCAGCCCCTCGCGGCGCGCCGTGCTGGCCCAGCGGACCACCTGTTGCACGCCGTCGGCGAAGCCGTGACGCGGCGGCACGAAGACCCAGCGCATCATGGCCAGCGCGCGCCGAAGACCCGCGAGCGGCACCTGCAACAGCCCCGCGCCCACGGTGCCGCCGACGACCAGCAGCGCCGCGGGCAGGTTCGCCAGCGCGCTCAGCTCGCCGCCCTCGAGGAGGTTGCCGCCGACCACCGCGAAGAACGCGAGCGCGATGCCGATGATGCTCAGTACGTCCATGGTGCCTCGCTGGTCCCGCCCGCTGCCGTGCTCACCAGTCCTGCAGCCGCGCGCGCAGGCGCTTGGTCGCCTGGCTGAGGATCTGGCTCACGCGGGACTCGCTCACATCGAGCACGAGCCCGATCTCCTTCAGGTTCAGTTCGTCGTCGTAGTACAGCGAGAGCGCCAGGCGCTCGCGCTCGGGCAGGCGCGCGATCTCCGCGGCCAGAGCGCGCTCGCGCCCCTCGCGCGCGGCGAGCTCGGCCGGGTTGTGCGCGGCGCTGCCGAAGGCGGCCTGCTCGCCGTGCTCGCCGTCCATCAGCTCGTCGAGGCTGAAGAGCCGGCTGCCGAGCGTGTCCTGCAGCATCGTGTGGTACTCCTCGATCCCCGCGCCGAGCTCGCTCGCCACAGCGGCGCCGCCGGCGCGGCCCCCGCTGACTAGCTC